>CAYNRM010000141.1:0-3200 GCA_964399555.1 uncultured Gammaproteobacteria bacterium
CACCCTCCTTTTTCTCATAAATTATATATAGATACCGCATCACTCCATAAATAACTAATGGCACCGTCGCCATCAAAAACTTTGCTTGGGAAAAGGGAAGTGAGAAATTATCAAAAAGTAATGACAATCTGTAACGGGCTGAAATAGGCGGCTGTAAAAAAGTAAAAAACGCATAGGCCAGCCAGGTAGAATTAGCAAACATTGCAGTTAATATATCTAAAAGATTCTCTGGGTAGTGAAGCAAAGTCTCCCGGTGTTTGGAAGCCTGGCCCTGTAATAAAGTCAGTTCAGATCTTCGTTTTCCAATAGCTAAAAATAATGCAAAAGAAGTGACTGCCAGCAGGAACCAGACATTTAAATGAGCATCAATTACCCAAACTCCTGCATAAACTCTAAGTACGAACCCGGCCGCAATTGCCATCACATCAATCAAAATTATTGACTTTAAATAAGCGCTATAAAAAAGCTGTAAAATTAAATAAGCTAGAATTCCTAAAAACAAAGCCGGCGAAACACTATAAGAAAGCGGTAATGTGAGAATAATTAGAACCAATGCCAAAATAACTACAAACCGCGCCGATAATGCCCCCGATGCCACCGGTCTTTTTGACTTAAAAGGGTGCAACCTATCGCGCTCCACATCAAACACATCGTTTAGTAAATATATACTCGACGAAGCGGCACAGAAAAGAAAAAACGCCTGGGTAACAGTCAAAAAGGATTGAGGGTTAACTAATTGCCCGGAAAAAATAATCCCGGCATAGAGCGCAAAATTCTTAATCCACTGTCTAACTCGGACCGCTTTACCGATATACCAGAAAAATTTTATAATTTTATTATTCTGCATTTTTGAGTTACTTAAATTGCCTATAAAATTAGCAATTCAATTATTCTTTAATGATACCTTTTTTACTAAGCAAATGAAGCCAGAGGATTGCCCCGAAAATAACCACTCCAGCAACAATCAATGTAAACATTTTACCCTGACTATTCAAATTAGTAGAAAGCATTCCTAAAAGTGCGCAGGTGGATGCATAAATCAGCGAGATTTGTGGATGGGTAAGTCCCCGCTCTAAAAGTAGGTGGTGTAAATGTTTCTGATCGCCCTTTAAAGGGGACTTTTTTTCTAAAATTCTTCTAAAAAAAGTATAGAAAAAATCAACCGCCGGAACCAATAAAACCAACAGCGCCGTTGCCAGTTTTGCTCCCGACAAAATTGATAATACCGCGATCATAAATCCTAAAATTGTTGACCCCGAGAATCCTGGGAATATCTTAGCCGGATGCCAGTTAAAAATTAAAAACCCCAAAGAAGCTCCTGCACAAATAAAAGACAAAATTGCAATAATTAATTGATTGGGATCTCCAAGGTTGTAAAAATTAAACGACAACAGCCCAATTATTATAAAAGCAATTAAAGTAATTGACGGCATTTGTCCGTCGACTCCTTTGCTCCAATTCACCATATTCATCATCCAGACAATCCACATAACCGCGAAAATATCAGCAATCAAATTAATTTCCCCAAGTCCAAAAAAATTAAGAGAGTGAGTATTTAAAAATAAAATCCCACCGAGGGGATTAGTAATAAAATCAATTCCAATACCGCTTCCAACGGCAATTAAAGCAGCGAGTATCTGCAATCCTAATCTTATTAAAGGTTTGAACTCAGTTAAAAAGTCATCAAGCAAACCAACCGTCAAAAGAAGTGTCAGCGCCAAAATTATTTCTACATTTACAAAACTAACTCCTGCAAATAAAAGAGTACTTACAGCAATTCCCAAAAAGATTGGGATTCCTCCGGCCCGCGGAACTATTCTACTTTGAGTATGTGCCGGGTGAGGTCTTTTTGCCGGATCATCTAACAGATTAAATTTTTTGGCAAATTTTATCGCCAGCGGAGTAGTCAAAATTGTAATTAAAAAAGCCGATATAAATCCCAGAAATATTTGTAGCATTTTAAACGAAAGTAAAAATAATTTTAAAAGCCGCAACTGAAATTAGGATAGAAATAATAAAAGAAGCAATAGCCAAAATCCTTTTTATTAAAATCTGCGAAAAATGCAAATGCCAACTGGTAATTAAATTAATTAAAATCGTCAAAGCAATTAATGAAGGAAAAATCAAAAACTGATTAATATGCCCAAATTGCGCATCTCCCCAAGAAAGAGAATAAAAGATAGGCAACTGCTTAGGTAAACTAAAATAATAAATCGCCCAAAGTGATATAACCGACAGTCCTGAAATCACCGATAAACTAACCGGCCAAAATACATAAGTGTCCTGCTCTTGGTAAAAGCTTGTAAAATCTTTCAAGTATTTCATCGTTAAGAATCATCCTTTCGCAAAGCTTGTGATTATTTACCACGAGCTTTTAGAGATTGTAGCTCTACAAGACAACGATCTTTGTAGAAGCGAAAATCTCGCAAGGCCAGAGAGTTATTTACCTCTGGCCTTATTTGTCACTCTAAATTCCAATTTGCGGCCAAACATCAGTGAAGTCTGAGCGTCAATAGCTGGAATAGTCGTTATCGTAACTAAAACAATCGGCACGAGTAGATAATGAAGATAAGTCCAAAGCTTTTTAGGCATTGACCAATTCTTAGGCCTTGGCGGTGCCGTTTTTTCCTGAACATACACCGTCACAAACAGTCCCAAAAACGCCGCAGTTAGAATATAAGAAGAAATAATTGGCAAATTTATAGCAACAACTGATTCAGAATATGAAGGGTTAATATAAGGAATAATCAGTCCGGCAAAAGTCACCAAAAGCGCCAAAGACCCCCACTTTAAATTCGCCCACAAAACAAACAGCAATTTATCTGTCTTATCCCAAAAATCAATATCAGTTCTTTTGAAATATTGTTTAAACACAAATGGAATATGCTCAACCCCATAAGCCCATCTTTTAAGCTGCTGATATTGATTCTGAAAAGTTTTAAATAGAGAAACATCAAGGTTTGCATCAGCCGAAATCGGCAAATAGTGGGGAAGTACTTTATAGTCTCCGTTAAAATGAAAATATGCCTTCCAGTAAAACCCGGAGTCATCATTAACCTTATCCGGCATCCAACCCCCAATTTCCAAAAGCGGCTTTAAGTTAATTGATAGGGACGAAAAATTCTGATACTTATCAGACCCCGCCATCTCCGCCAGCTGCCAAAAAGCCGTACCCGATGCAATCAACCTCATCGGAGCCG
>CAYNRM010000142.1:0-3170 GCA_964399555.1 uncultured Gammaproteobacteria bacterium
ATGATCACCTTGTTAATTTAAAACTATGGGTGTGTTAGAGAAATGTAAGAGTTTATATTCATTCCGCGGCTTGAGGCCTACCTTTTTAGAAATAAGTGAAATAGTCTCATCATTCTCCGGATCGGAAGTCGCAATCCCCACCCCCTTCTCACTAACATCAAAAACTATAATCCGATTAGTTCGCGCCACTCTTTCAGGAACAATAGTCAGAATATTTCTGGGAATAGATTGTTTTGATAGAGCAAGAAACGGCAGTTTCAAAAAGTCAGCTATTAATTCCCCGAGGTTCTCATCAGATAAAATATCTTTTCTAATAACTAACTCCTGAAAAGGGACTTTTGTTGATTGGGATTGCTTGTAGAGCGCTATGAGGTCTTTACCAGGAATAACCTCCAGCCCTTTTGACAATTTATAGAGTTGCTCGTCCGTTACACCCATTAAATTTAGTGTAACAAATGACCTGAAAATAAACCAATGCTTAAAGCTTTAGAACCTCAGACACTAGAGCCACCATTTGAGAAGGCGTAACCTCTGACTTAACCACATATTTGGCAGCTCCTTTTTGAATTGCAGTGTCAGCATCATCAGTTGTTGATAAATTCGTTGCCATTACGACTGGAATATCTTTCGTACTAACTTCTGCTTTAAGTTTATCTAAAGTCTCAATACCATTTTGTTTTGGCATTAAGATATCCATTAATATTAAATCTGGCAAGAATGTTTTAGCCTTCTCAAACCCTTCAACTCCGTCATGAGCAACAGATACATTAAATCCAGCTATCTCAAACTTTTTAGCATACATTTTCGACAAAAATGCATCATCTTCAACAATTAATATTTTCATTTTAAATATTCCTTAATTTTCTCAACTATTTCTGAAGGACTTGACTCATCTTTCCTATAGTAACCTACAATCTGTTTTAATATCTCAGAACTTCCTTCAAGGATTGGATCATCCTGTGGAATTACTGAAAACACAGCAACTGGAATGTGCCTGGTTTCTACCTCAGCCTTCAAAGTTCTCAAAACCTGAATCCCACTCACTTTAGGCAGCATAATATCCAGGAGTATAAAATTAGGCTTTTCCTCAAGAGCCATCTTAATTGCTTCTTCTCCATCAGAAGCCACAACTAACTCGTAATTTGTCGTACCAAATTTATCCTGGTACATTTTCTGCAAAATCTTATCATCCTCAACTAACAATATTTTTGCCATATTTTTATTTCGTATGTTAATTATTAACCTTCTGCTGACTTCATAACGTCCGCCTCAACTCTTTTAGCAAGCGTAGTTCCGGAAAGCGGAACTGAGAAACTGAATACACTTCCAACCCCCACTAAAGAATTAGCAATCCACAAATCTCCCCCCATCTTTTTAGCAAATTCACGAGATATATACAAGCCCAAGCCTGTCCCAACCGGCCTCCCAAGCTGTGAAGAAGTAACCTGTTGAAACTTACTGAACAACTTTTTCTGATCTTCAGGCTTAATTCCTATTCCTGTGTCCCGCACAGAGAGTATCAACTGTTGGTCATGAACCACAAATCTAACCTCTATAAATCCTTTATCTGTAAATTTCATCGAGTTACCAATTAAGTTAGATAGTATTTGCTTAACTTTATTTTCATCAATCTGAACCTGCTCCGGACTGTGAATCTGGTCAAAGCGCAACTCCACTCGTTTTTGCACTGCAATCGGATGCATCAACTCCAAAACTTCTTTTACTACATCGGCAATTTTAATATTAGCCAAGGCGTATTTTATTCTTCCACCTTCCAGCCTTGAAACATCAAGCATGTCATTTACCAGCTCAATTAACCTTTGAGTCGATGAAGCTATATCTGACAACGGCTCCTTCATCTGAGGATCAATTTTTCCGTAATCCCCCTCAAATATCATCGAAATAAGTCCTTTAATTGCCGTCATTGGGGTTCTCAACTCATGTGAGGCAATAGATACAAACTCGTCCTTCAATTTATCAAGCTGCCTCTCTTTAGTCATATTTCTAAGTACTACAATTGCCCCAAAGTTTTTCTGATTGGCATCTGTCATCATAGTAGTTGAGTGGGTAACTGGAACCCTGGTCAGCCACTTAGTAACAATCTGGATATGCAAAAGCTCTTTTATGGTTATCTTATTTAAAACAGCATAGACAAAATCAGGCACTAGTTCTTTTTCTTTTTCGAATTCAAACTTCAAAATTTCCTTGTATTTTTTCCCTATCGCTTCTGATTCCGTATATCCGGTTAAAACACTGGCTGCCTTATTAAACAAGAATATTTTTCCCGTCTCATCTATTGCCACCACGCCTTCGCCCAAATTTCCCAAAAGCGCCTCATCTTTTGCCTGAGCTTCCTGAAGCTTGGAGACATTTGCCGCGAGCTCCCTCTCCTTCTCTTTTTCATCTCTTAGCGTATTTGCCATTCCCTGAACGTTACGGGTCAGATTAGTAATAATACCGGTGAAGCTGTCTGCTAATTCCCCTAATTCATCACGGCTTTTATAAATCACCTTCGCCCCTAAATTCCCACTATTAATAATTTTTGCAATTTTAACAAATTCCTTAATAGGGGTGATAATCGCGCCTTTAAAAACAAACCAGACGCAAGCTGAGACTAAAGAAGCAAAGACTATAGCTATAGTTAAAAGCTCAGCAAAAAGTATCAGTTTATTTGAACTCAAAGAATCTTCATTAAGGTAAATTACAACGACTATTGCCAAAAAAAATGAGGGCAACAGGAGAGCAAAAGAGAGTACCGCAGTTTTCTTAGATAAATTCATGGGCAGAATATTCCATATTAATCATATTAGATGGAAAGACTCTTGCCAAGTTAGCGGAATATAAAATTAAATAAAAGCCAGGAAATCACGCCTAAAATTACACCTGATAACAATCCTTTAATTAATTCAGGGGTAAAGAACACTCTTTTTCGAGCTTTATCTAGTCTTTTATTCATTTTAAATACTGATTATTCTCAGCCGGAGCCACAACTTCCTGAGGTGCGAGCATAGGCTTAACTATAAAAAGAACATACACAGTAACCAAAAACCCCAACAACAGTCCCGTTGTAAAATCTCGGGTGCTAGCCTGACCTTTGTAATTTTTACCCATTACCACAACCATAACATCTAGTTTTCCAAATTCCACCACATCTGTCAATTGCCAATATA
>CAYNRM010000143.1:0-3159 GCA_964399555.1 uncultured Gammaproteobacteria bacterium
AACGATAACAATTCAGAAATAACCCCAACACCTACGATAGGTGTTCTTCTCGTGGTTTAAATTGAGGATAAAACTGGGGTAAAAACAGTGCATTACAGGCTCTAAAACGACATTTCGAACAATTCGAGCGAAGATTAGCAAGCCACATCGGGTTTTTTTGAGTAGGCCAACGGGTCGCGCGCAACCTTGATGAAATTGTGATCCAGCAGGGGCTCGAACCCTGAACCTATTCCTTAAGAGGGAAGTGCTCTACCATTGAGCTACTGGACCATGTTTTCTTTATCTATGTATTTATACCAACCTAATTGTTTAGCTGTCTTTATTCTATGACAATTAGCACATCTTACTTCACATTTTGCAATTTCTTTCGATAATGTCTCCTAAAAACACTTAGAATAACCCAATAGATAGGATATAGAACCTTTCTTTTCTAAACTGTCTATATGGTCAAATTCTAGAACTACTGGATTAGCCTCGCCACAATCTACGCAAGAATGTTTCGTTAGATAATCCCAAACTTTTAAACGTAATTTTACAATACACCGTTTAACTCTCTCACGATGGACTTTCTTATTTAATAAATATGCCCTGTGATCCTGCAAGGATTTGCAAATTCTACAATAAGACTGTAAATTATCATACCTGCCCTTGTTTTTTGCAAAATCTCTTGTTTCTTTATTTTGCCTACATTTGGGGCAGTATTTCATCTACCAAGTTATAAGACTTGACTCTAAATAATTAAATATTAAGAGTCCAGTGCTCTTCCGGAGACAATACTTTTATAGTTCTGCTTTGCAGATAAAAGGTGTTTGTCTCGCTTAAAGCTAATTTATAGCTTTAAGCCCGTTGAGCTAGCGGCCCATTTAAACTTCGGTCAATTATAACCAATCCGGGCGTGAAATTCGAGCTGGGATATCTTTTAAGATTGGTCGAGTAGTCGTCCAAGTTTAAATCTTGTTAATACAAAAAGTATTGTGCAGATTATTAGGACATAAATAGGAAAAGCCGAATAGGCAAAACTCCAGTTGTTTAGGGTGAGGAGAGTTATTCCGGCGCCTAGTATTGGGAAGAAATAGGCTAAGGCATCTTCTGTTTCGGGTTTGTAAAAAGTTTTAATTATAGTTGGGATTCCGGCAAAAGCATCGGCTATGATGCTAAATAAAATTGCTGTCTCCCCTTTTTGCGTTATCAACCAAAGAATTATTCCGGTCACCGATATTAATCCGAATGAAATATCCAGCTTACTTATTTTCCAGTACGATTCTTTTTTGATAAATGAGAGGGCAAAAATAACCAGCGGGGAAAAACCGAAAACGAATGTCATTAGTGCGGGCCAGCCAACACCACTTGCAATTTGAGCAAAAAACGCCACCATTGGCGCTAAACCCCAAAGCAGCCAGGTAACTTTATTGGGTTTAACTTTTCCCTTTAGGAGTTGAGTTATGTATCTGGCTCCTCCTAGTAAATTAAGAATTACCGCAAGAATTACAAACTTTTCATCTATTATTTGACAATTTTAGCAGGGATTTAACGCGCGAACAACTTAGTTGTGACTATTCAGAGTTCTTAAGAGATTGCCGCGCTACGCTCGCAATGACGTTTAGTTAGCTTGACTCTTAAATTCATAACTGCTTATATTAACCTTAGGTTATGAAATTAAATATTGCGACTATAGTCGTCATCTTAACTCTAAGTTTGCTTTCTCCAATTCAAGCTTTTGCACAAGATTCTAATGAGTCATCGAAGTCCGGAGAGATTGTTGACGTGTATGCAATGTTTTGGCCGGTGGTTCCAGGAAAAACTGTTGCTGATCCGATGTTTTGGGCAAAGCAGCTTAAGGAGACTTTTGGCGGAATGTTTAGTTTTGGGTTAGTTAGTAAATCAAATTATCAAATTGAGCTCTCTGAGAAAAGATTAGTTGAGGCGAATAAATTGCTTGAAGACAAGGATTATGCAAACGCGCTGAAGTCGCTTGATTTAAATGAAACTGCCCGGGGCAAGGCAGTAGAACATAAGAAGAAAGCTCTTGAAGAAAAGGCTGATACTTTAGAGCTGACTAACAGATTGGTAAAATCTTTGCAGAACCAGGAAAAAGCCCTGAAATTTTTAGTAACCCAAGTGCCTGAAGACCAAAAAGGTGAACTTGATGAAATTATTAAAGATTTACCTCTACAAATCTCCGAAGCCAAGTAACTTAGCTTATCAAACGAATTATTGCATTTTTACTATGGGGGCGATACAATTCTGTTAGTGGTTAGTTTAAGCAGATTCATTTCAGACTGTTAGTCTAGTAATGTTAAGGCTCTCTAATACTAGATTGGCGGTGATTACTATTAAAAAACTTTTTGTGGGTTCCCTTCCCTGGGCAGTTGATGACCAAAAATTGGGTGATCTCTTTTCACAATTCGGTAAAGTGTCTTCCGCAGTCGTTCTTATGGATAGAATGACAGGCAGATCACGCGGATTCGGATTTGTGGAGATGGAAAATGACGAAGAAGCTGTGGAAGCTGTAAATAAGCTTAATGATTCAGATATGGATGGTAGAAAGATTGTGGTTAACGAAGCGAGACCAAGGGAAGACAGATAGAACAAAAGGAACCCACGGGCCTAAAAAACCCGTGGGTTTTTCTTTTTTCTTAATGTAGTCCTTAGGATCGCAGCAAAACAAGAACCGCCAGATTTCTCTTAGAAAATTCTTACACTTTATTTCTTTTTTTCTTTTAATTATTTTGTAGAGTAGCTATATGGTAATAACTCTTAGAAACCAATCACAGCCGGTGTCGATAGTTGATCTGCATCAGGTTAAGCGAACATATCTTAAACAGTACAATCCTTATTTATTAAGCATTGGTAAATTTATTAAAACTCAATTTAAGGCGACTGCTTTTTATAGTTTCTTCCTTATAGCATCTGCCGACCTGAACTAATCCTTGTAGAATTCCACTTCATCCTCCACAATTAATTTATGAAGTTTCCGCTAATACTTGCTGGCGTGACGACAGTTACGTTAATGTTAATTTTTGGAGTATACAAATTATTTCTTGATAAACCGGTTGCTCAGAGTTTGATTCCGAAGACTAAAATAACATCTAACGCGCAGACTGAACCAACTGAATCTTTGCCAGTAGCCTTGCAGATTCCCGCGGCAACAGTAAGTCC
>CAYNRM010000144.1:0-3125 GCA_964399555.1 uncultured Gammaproteobacteria bacterium
TCATTGGCTCCATCTGCTCAAAATAAATGAAATTAATATTAATCCACGGCAGTCTCCAGGACTCTGCCTTGAAAAAAGTCAGTGCTCTTAAAAAAGACTACGACCCTTTATCTGTTACCGAAATTGGTACTGCCGACTCTGGGTTTAATTTAGCATCTCCTGGACTATTCTCTGAAACAAGATTAGTCATCCTAGAGAACCCGGATTTAAAAACCGTTGAAAAGGCAGCAAAGCAAACAGACCCCAATTTAACTGTTCTTATAAAATTCAATAAATCGCTCGAAAAAGCCTCACCAATTTTAAAAAAAATCCTCCAAGCCAAAGGAGAAGTTTATGAATTTAACGAAAACAATCAAACCTCCATTTTTCCTCTTCTGGATATGCTCGGCACTAAAAACAAAAACTCATTTAAAGAATTCGAAAAAAACTACGCCGAATTTGGCGGTCAGTATCTCTTAACAATGCTCGCTTACTTCTTAAGGCGAATGATCCAAAAACCAAAATCAGGCTCCGATTTCATGAGGCAGAAAATAGAATCTCAAAAAAGAAATTTCCCCCAGAATCAAATCGTAAAATTATACCGAGAAATTATCGAAACAGATTTCAAAATAAAGCAGGGACTGGTAGAGGAGCATCTGGGCGTGACGATGTTAGTTCAAAAAATCCTGGGGTAACTATTAATTTGAGTTCCGTCTAAGAATCTCCGAGAATTCACTAACATCATCTTGGTCTACGATACCGTCTTTATTAATATCAAAATTGCTTTGAGTGTTAACACTTCCTGAGTTCGCAACTCCGGCAGCTTCTTTAAGTAAGGATAAATCTAGTGAATTTACTTTTTGGTCTCCGTTAAAATCACTGCCGATCGTTGGAATAGTGCTAAAAGTAATCTTATTAAATTGTTGCGTTTTAAAGTTAGTTAAATCCAAATTACTTCCGATCGGGATAGGGGGTAAATTAATTTTGTCATCTGATATTTTAATTTTAACTTCTGATTTTAAATTCCCTTTGATAATAGTAAGCGCAGCTTCCGTATCAGCCGGAATAACAAATTGTTTGTCCAGACTCGAGTTAAGTACGGTCTTAAGCGGCAAAACAAAGTTACCAGCAGTTGAAGAAAAAGTGGCTAAACTCGAGGCTCCTGGAATTTCCAAAAAGACTAATGATTCATTTATTGGGTTCAGGTTAGAGTTCAGGATTGTCCCTTTGAGCGGTTTAATAAAAGAATATGTCAGCTCTCCGTCAGCATTTTCTTCAAACCTTGCAGTCTCAAATTCAAGCGCCTTCTCAGAAAAAACAGATTCATCATTCTTAACGTTATAAAAATACTTAGTTCCTGGGGTTAAATTATCCAAGACCACAAAATGAATCATTCTGGCTCGTTTCAGTCCTCGGTCGCGGCTATCAGCCACTTCCTGTGAAAGAGGTTCTGATTCTGCAAAAATAACCTCTCCGACCGTCGGCAATGTAGTCTGCCAAACAATAGTAACCGAGCGGCTTTTGATATTTACCGCCTTAATATCAGTTACATTATAATAAGTCTGTTCTGTCGATTTGGGGGCATAGTAGTAATACAAAGTGGCTAAAGCAGCTAAGGTTATTATTGTCGCAATTCCGAGTAGTGTTGGTATCTTCATGGATTCAAATCCGAACTCGCACTTGCTTCTTCGCGTGGCTCAGGAATCTGATTAGCTAAATCCTGCGTAACTGGTGGCTCAGGAGCTGCCGTAACTTTTACATCTGAAATATCCAAAGTCTCCTTCTCGATAATTTCCAACACCCGGGAATTAAAATTTGGGTTAACTGACTCAAGTAAAGTCTGCAACTTAGGGCTGATTTCTATACTAGCTTTTGTATTAAAAATTATATCCGCGGCCAGCCAAACCATTCCTACAATAAAAGTGATTCCAATAACAATTGCAAACTGTCGGCTATTCATTAGTTGTTCTTTATATAATACGCTTTCCCCGTAACAGTCATCAGAAGTGCTGCGTCAAGAGGTTGAGAAAAGTTAACAGAGGAAATTGTAATCAGTCTATCCAACCGTCTCAAATTAGTTAACACCTTCATCAATTCCGGAAATTCGCCCTGCGTATTAAAAGCGAAATCAACTTGTTTCGTCTCGGCTGTTTTAGAGACCTGCTTATTCTCATTCTCCAACACTACCGGCTGGAATTGAAGTCCTGATATCGTCGCTTCAGCATCATCAGCCGCGTAGGAAAGGCTATTAATTAATTGGGGCAAGCTCGGAGAATTAGGCACCATATTTTGTAATTTTGTCTTAAGTGGTGGGGGAATATTCTCATAATTCTGCTTTCCTAAAACTAAATTACCCACCTTCTCTTTCAGGCTATCCAAAATTTGGTTTTGCTCCTGTATACTTTTTTGCAAAGATAGAATAGTCGTCACTGTCGGTCGGATTGCATAGTAAGAAAAAATAGAGATCGTAATAAGGCTAAAAATAAGTGAGCTATAAGTTTTCACAAACTTACTTCTTGTCAACGGTCTTATGTACGTGTAATATCTTGATTTTTTTGGGTTCATAGTTTTGATTTGGCGCCCGTTATAGTGAACAAAATTTGTTGTCTGTCAAAACTTATACTAGCCAAATTAATCTCCCGGAAATTCTCAATACTTCTCAAGTTGTTAAGGAATATTCCCAAGTCGGCATTGGACCGGGTAGTCCCGCTAATTCTAAAGTTAACTGTTCTTTCGTCCTTCTCTTCCAGTAATAGTCCGATAAACACAATAGATTGTGGGATTTGTTCTGATATTTCCACAACAGCCTCCTGCCACTTAGCGTCATTAAGATATGTCTTATCAATTAAAGCCAGCTTATCTTGAGTTTGCTTAATTAACGCTTCATCAACTGCCAAACTCTCTACATACGGCAAGTCCAAATTTATTTTCCTTTTCAATTCATCAAGGTCCGCGTCCAACCTGAAACGCGCCAGAAAAGCAGCTACCACGATTACTTCTACGAATATCACAATGAATCGGCCGTATGTAATCAACCATTTCAGGAACTTCTCGGGTAGTTTAGACGGAGCTTCCTTGGGGTGAAGCAAATTTAAGCTAATACGCAGCTTGGTAGGTTGTTGGCCAGAAGCAGCCATTAGTATCAT
>CAYNRM010000145.1:0-3105 GCA_964399555.1 uncultured Gammaproteobacteria bacterium
TTTATGAACTATGCGAACCCTACACGGGAGCAAGTGCCACAGACCCAATGCCGGTGCCTGCTGCAGGTCCGCCCTACCAATTTGTGGGGTGGAATAATCCTTATTCGGGTTCATATCCATTGGCTTCTTCCCCTGCCCTTTCAATTGATGCGAATACAGGTTTGCTAACAGGAACACCTAACACAGTGGGACAATTTGTAGTTGCAGTTTGTGTAAGTGAATACCGGAACGGAGTGTTGCTGAGTGCGAACAAACGCGATTTTCAGTTCAATGTAATGAACTGTACCTCCAATGTTTTTGCAGCCATTCCATCACAAACAAATTATTGTGACGGGCTTACAGTAAATTTTTCTGATGCCAGTACCAACGGAACTTATTATCACTGGGACTTTGGTGTTACTGATGCAGACAATGATACTTCTACGCTGCAAAACCCAACTTTTATTTATCCCGACACTGGAGTTTACACTGTTACATTGGTTGTAAATCCGGGCTATACTTGTGCTGATACGGCAATTTCAACTTACGAGATTTATCCCAATTTACAAGCAGCAATTACACCTGTTGCAGACCAATGCTTCATCAACAACAGTTTTAATTTTCAGGCTGCAGGGCAGTTTGGCGGCAATGCCGTTTTTGACTGGGATTTTGGAAACAATGCTGCTCCTCAAACCTCCACTGCGCAAAATCCGCAAGGAATTTCGTTCAGCCAAATGGGATTGCAACAAATCAGTCTAACT
Source organism: uncultured Gammaproteobacteria bacterium (assembly GCA_964399555.1). Taxonomy (GTDB): domain Bacteria; phylum Patescibacteriota; class Microgenomatia; order Daviesbacterales; family UBA10151; genus JACPKO01. The sequence continues at coordinate 741 of CAYNRM010000145.1, forward strand.
ATTTCTGAAAATAATTGCAGCAGCTCTGCAACAACTTCTTTTACAACTTATCCGCAACCTGTGGCAGCATTTAATCCTGAATTGCTTGTTGGCTGTGCGCCATACCGTGTGCAGTTTTCAGATAGTTCGGTAGCAGGAACTACGCTCACTTATTTATGGAATTTTGGTGACGGAACAACTTCACCCGAAGCAAACCCCGTTCACATTTACGAGCAAAGCGGAGTGTATGATGTAAGTCTTACCGTTATTACCTCCAACGGTTGCATTGATACCAATACATTTACTGTTCAGGATTTGATAACTGTAAATCCTCAGCCCGTTGCAACAATAAGTGCAGACACATTAGAAACTTCCATTTTTGAACCCGAGATAACGTTCTTTGATAATTCATCAGGCGGTATAGATTGCTGGCTGTTTGCAGGTGATGGCACGGATTCTATTCCCGATTGCAATTACCAATATACTTACACCGACACAGGCAACTACACTGCTTTTCAGGTGGTGCTGAATGAATTGGGCTGCACCGATACAGCTTACATCACAGTGCGTATTAATCCTGAATTCCGGTTTTTTATTCCCAATGCCTTTACACCAGATGGCGATGGACTGAACGATGTATTTATGAGCAATAATATGGGCATCAAGGAATTTGACATGACCATTTATAATCGTTGGGGTCAATGTGTTTTCCGCACGCCTTCAACCAAAGAAGGCTGGGACGGCAGAACGCTGGATGAAGACGCCATTGCGCAAAACGATGTGTATGTGTACTACATCCGGTTCATTTCGGTGTTTAATAAGGAGACAACCTATGTGGGGACGGTTACGTTGGTGAGGTGAGGTTTACGAAACCTATACTTTCAAAAACTTTTTCCTGAAGAATTTATAATCGGTATAGCCCGGTGTTATGGACTTGTCAATCATAAATTCGAATGTATAAACTCCGGCAGATATTCCGTTAAGCGGTACTTCAAAAAACTGTATTCCTTTTGATGCATTTAAATTCAGCGTCTTTACCAGTTTGCCATTTATATCAAAAACGCTGATCGGAAAATTGAAAGCGCTTTCAAACACCATTGAAAACCGCAATACATCGTGTGATGGTTGATTGTAAAGTATAAGGTTGTCTTCTGCAGGGTAAAGCGGTTCGTCATAAATCAAATTTACCAACTGTTTGTCATTCTCACTTAGACCTGAGAGGTCAACTTCTCCTCCTTTCATAAATATATTGAGCTTGATGGTGCCATCCATGCTATACATATTTACCACCCGCGAGCCGGTGGCAAAGGTGAGTTTGGCGCCTTCATTCAAGGTTATATAAATCTGCTGCGGTGCAGGGTCATTGGCATACTCATACATAATAAGTGTGTTGTGAATTACCAGTTCTGCATTTTTTTGAATGTTGATAGTAGCACCTGTTTTCATAAGCAGCATGCCCATGCCGGGACTGCCATAATGAAAAGTTGCACCCTGCGAAACGTTGAGGCTGCCGCCTTTACCAAAGCCAAGGCAGGTTCTGTGTTCGCCAAAATCCACATTACCGCTGTTGTAAATAAAGCTGTTTTGTTCTTCTATCATTACTTCAATAAATCCAAAGCACATATCTGCCCCGTTACTAATTAAATTTATGTTGTGACGAAGTACGGTGTCGCCCAAAACCAAACCACCGCGAAATGAAACAAAAGGCTGAAGATGCATCGTAGTCTCATATTCAAAATATACATCAATGGTGTTCTGCATATTTACATTGGGCAGCGGATAAAAATCATAATAGGTGATATTATTTGCCGAGGGGTAAGTAGTATCGTGCAAAAACAAATAGGCAAACTCCCAACCCTGAGAATAGAAATAATAGTCTAAAACACCATTGTGAAAATTATCCAAATCAGCATTTGAGTCAATGATTGAAATAAATCCACCAGAGTTATCATCTATTTTATGTAGGCTAGCATCATAAAAAAATATTTTACCATTTTCGGTATTGCCCGATGCCTTCAACGCTATTACGTAGTTATTAAGCCTGTTTCCGTTAGAAAAATATTCAGTAGGAAAACAATAGTCCCGTTTGTAATAATCAAAGTCTGTCTGATAAATCCGTTGGTCAAAATCGGTAAACGTTGAATCCGGAATTTCAATATTGGTGATGATATATGAGCAAAGTGTGGTGTCACAATTTGCAGAAAAATCAATTTGCACACCATTTGAAGGACCTATATTAATGTTTCCTTTGTAAACAGCATTGCTGTCTAGATAAAAACCGGCAGTAGCTGCACTGTCCAGTTTTATAAAAATTCTGCGACTGGTATCTGCCTGATTTAAATTAATTGTTCCGAAATTGAATCCCGAATCATACAAATCTAAACAC
>CAYNRM010000146.1:0-3045 GCA_964399555.1 uncultured Gammaproteobacteria bacterium
GCTTGAGCCCGGGCCTGCGCATCCCACGGTTCTGGGTTCGCCGGCGGTGCGGGCGGTGCTCGATTGATCGGCGGTGCTGGGGGTCGAATAGGTGCGGAGGGTGGTGGCGGCGCGGTTTTTGACGGCCCAAACGGTAGAGTCGTCGGAACTTGAGTCGGTATTCCCGACTTGATACCGTGCACGAACATGCGAACCCATCCATCAGTGACGCCTCGCGTCGTTTCTCGTTGCGGTCATCCCCCGCGCTGAACACCGTGGTGAGTGTACGATGAATGTCCAGCGCGACTACGTAGTGGCCCCTGGGTAGTGATCCGTAGTGGATCTGGAACTTCAGAAACGACTCACCCCCAGCAGAGCCAGGGGTGATGCGTGAGGGTGATGAAGCCCCGACCAGCGGCACACGGAGACTGAGAGCGATGAATCTGCTCAGATTTTTTCGTGCCGTCGACGGCGGGAAGCTTGAATGGATGGTAAAACAAGTCAAGAGGCGCAGCACGTGCAGGTCACATGAGGCTCGCGGCGAGTCCAACGTGGTCGCCAGTGACGTGAAATCCGAAAGCTACAGATTTTCATCAAGTAATCCGTAAGTCATTCTGATCTGTAACAACACTTCTGCTGATTTAGCAATCAGTTGCAGCTTCTGTTACAGATCGAAATTGACTGTTACAGATGACCGTAAATTAACTGTAACACCTTAAACCACTATCCTTACTACTACTTATATTTTGTGTTACAGTGTTACAGATAGAATATGGTTGTCTCACGTACGCGCATCATACGCACGTGCATGACGCGTGCATCACGTGTGCACATCACGCACATCACAAGCTAGTATGTTTAATCTGTAACAGCGACAAAGTGGGTCTGTAAGTCTAGTGAATGCGGGGGCTTATCATGTTACAGATTGATCTGTAACACGTTTTCCGCGATCTGTAACAGGTTGTCGGGTGAGCTTGTAAGTCCTGTGAGCTGCTGGTGTTAAGGTGTTACAGATCAATCTGTAACAGTTTTTTGCAGCTCCTCAGGGTTGGACCGGACCACGAAGTTTACAATCTGGGGACCAGAGCGCAATGCAATTTGCATCAGGCTGCTCAGCGGGGGCCGGGCGCCGGCTCGCCCAGGCACGATCTGACCGTTTGGGTGCCCTTACGCTCCCTCGAACTCTCAGGGCCGCAGATCGACTATTTCAGGGGTCGGTGCATGGGAGGTAAATAAGGTTCATGTAAACACCAGATAGACGAGCCCTGATCAGATTGCGGTTTATTCAAACACCCTTGACATACCGGCATTAAAAAAGGACCGAGGAGTTAACCCCGGTCCTTCAAAACAACACTGTGACAGATACAGGTTGATCGGTTCAGCGGGGGGTCGACTGCTCCAGCACGGCACGCTCCTTGGCGAGGTCGCGGTTGGTGTCTCCCATCTCAACCTTCTTGGCCGTGGCATCCGCCTTGCGCGCCCACAGCTTGCGGACGTTAGCTTGCAGGATCGCCCGGATGTCGATCCCGCTGCGGCGGGCCAGATCAAAGGTCAGGCAGAACGCACCCTGAGCGGCCTGCTCTAAGGCCGATTCCGTAGGCTTGACCGAGTAGATCAGCACACGCTTGGAGAGATCTGCCAGCTTGGAATCAGCATCAACAATAGCATCCATGAGCACTTCAAGCGGAGCGGAGTCGTGGATCAGGTGCTCGATTGACGATGCCTGCCACTTATCCCAGAGGTTTGCAGCCTTCTGGTCTGTCAAATCTGAAACACTCAAGGCCAGAAGGGCGAGGTACCAGAAGCGATCGCCCAACTCTTCAATGAAATTGACGCGATCGAACATCAAGCGGCTCGCGGTCGGTCGGAGCTGAGCGAACAGCTCGGATTGCTCACTGACGAGCCCCAGCACGCCATGCACCCACCGCCAGTGCCAGAGCGGGGCCTCGGGTACATCGAGCAGGTGCTCAGGCACCAACTCATTCTTGATCACGGAGGTTATGTACTGATCAAAGAGCTTGGCGTAGAGCCCATGCGTCAGTTGGGGAGGGTTGCGCCACTGCTCCAGCTCCAGCTCAAGAGCGTAAGGGTTGAGGGTGGGTGTGGGTTCGGTCATGGTGTCTTCTTCCTGGCGTCGAGCGCCGTCGTTCGTTCGGGGTCGATGAGGGTGTGCAAGATCTGGCGGATGGTAGGGGAGGGTGCTGGCGTCTCGGATGCGGGCGGCTCGTCGGTCGGATCATCATCCCCGTCCCCGTCCCAGCCAAAGTCGTCGTCCTGATCATCCTCGTCGTCCTGATCATCCTCGCTCGTAGGGTCAACAGGCGCGATGAAATCCTCCCACATCTGGACCGCTTCGTCATGGGAGGGGCAGAGCCAACCACAGACGGCACTCAGCTTGCCGCCGGCGGCGATCAGATCCGCAGCGGGCTCAAGGCTGTCTTCGTCCCCATCTACCTCCTCGCACAGCACCGCAGCCAGCACGCGGGTGTTTTCGCCGGTGTCGAGGTGCATGCCGACGATGGGCTGCGGGAACAGGGCCAACACGAAACACTGGTGCCGATAAATCTTGGTGCCAGGGAGTTTAAACCCTTGGTTATAGATATAATCGTAAAAAGCAGTCGGAAATATCCCGCTGTCGTCCTCGCTGGCGCCGGGAGTGTGCGAGTACGGAACGGCCAGCGCTGGGCGCTCATCGGCGGGGATCTCTCTTGGAGGCAGCGAGTCGTGGAAGTCGAGGGTCATGGTGTTGCCGGATGAGGAATGAACGAATCAGAAGATTGCTACTAGGCCGGGACAGCCCACCACTCAGCGATCCAGTTGAGCGTGATTTTCACGACCGGGTTGGTTTCAGCAGTGTCCCCTTTTTTGATGGCCAGGAACCATCGCTCTGCAGGACGGGATGCGTGGGCTCCGCTCGGGGTTTGATCAGGTGAGCATCCGCGCAACTTCGCTATCGTACCAATCAGGCAAGCACAGGACCCCTCGTAGCAACTCCCATTGATTCGCCCCAATTTGAGTGCCGCAGCAAGACCGACAACCTCCGCTTGGTTTTCTGACAGGATCTGA
>CAYNRM010000147.1:0-2399 GCA_964399555.1 uncultured Gammaproteobacteria bacterium
GAATAACAAATAAAAATTTGAAATTGAAAATTAAACAATGAATCTGCCTTTCTTAAAGAAAAAAGATAAAGTAGCTCCAGCTACACCCTCAACACCAATAAAAAATGGTGTTCAGACACCCAAAACCCCTGCGCCAGCTCTTGAATTCACTTTAGCTGACGCCATAGCCCCCAGAGAAGTTGAAATCGATTTTTCCTATCTCCGCATTGACGATCATTTCTACCGATCCTTTTTCGTTTCCGGTTATCCTCGCTACGTCGAACCCAATTGGCTCGAACCTTTAATCTCTTTTGAACATTCTTTAAACATCTCCATGTTTATCTACCCCTCAACCAGCAAAAATATTCTTGATGATTTAAAAAGAAAGATTGCTGAAATGGAAGCCACCATCCAAACCGACATGGAAAGAGGTCGCGCTATCGATCCCGCTGTCCAGGTAGCCTTAGATGATGCCAAAGGCCTGCAGGAACAATTAGTTAAGGGAGCCGAAAGGTTTTTTAGACTGGCGCTCTATATAACTGTCCCTGCCAGAGATCTGGAAGAATTAAATAATATCTCCAAACTAGTCGAATCAACGTTAGGTTCTCTTTCAATCACCGCCCGGGCTACCACCCTCCAAATGACCGAAGGTTTCACCTCAACAACCCCCTTGGATATCGACGTTTTAAAGCTCGACCACAACATGGACACCACCTCCCTCGCCACAACCTTCCCTTTCACTACCTCCGAACTCACCTCCAACGAAGGAATCATCTACGGAATTAACGAGCACAACGGAAGTTTAATAATTTTTGACCGCTTCAGTTTAGAGAACGCGAATTCGGTTGTCTTCGCAAAATCAGGCGCGGGCAAGAGCTATATGGTCAAATTAGAAGCTGTCCGCTATTTAATGTTTGGCACCCAGGTAATCATCATTGATCCTGAGCACGAATACTTAAAACTTGCCCAGGCCGTCGGCGGCGAATACGTCGATTTCTCCTCTAATTCCGCCGTCAATATTAACCCTTTTGAACTCGCTAGTATTGCCGAAGAAGGAGAAAACGAACTGGGCCGGAAAATTCTAACCTTAACCGGCTTTCTTAAGCTCGTTTTAGGTCAACTCGATGCCTCTCAATCCGCAATCTTAGACCGCGCTTTGATTACCACTTACCGCCTCAAAGGCATCACTCAGGATCCCAAAACCCAACATCTAACCCCTCCTTTAATGGAAGACCTCTATAAAGTTTTGGTCGGAATGGAAGATAAAAACTCTCAGGAACTAGCCTACCGGCTCGAAAGATTCATCAAAGGCTCTTTAGCCGGCATCTTCTCCGCCCAATCCAACATCCACTTAGACAATAATTTAATTGTCTTTTCAGTCAGAGATCTAGCCGACCAGCTTCGCCCTTTAGCCATGTATTTAATCCTCGATTATATCTGGACCAAAATCAGAAAAGACATCCAAAAAAGACTTCTCATCGTTGACGAGGCCTGGTACATGATGCAAAACGAAGACAGCGCTGACTTCCTCGTCGGCATCGCCAAACGCGCCAGAAAGTATTACCTAGGGGTCTCTACCATCACCCAAGACGTTGAAGACTTCTTAGCCGGCGATAAAGGCAAAGCCATCATCTCCAATTCTTCAATCCAGGTTCTCTTAAAACAAGCCCCAGCCTCTATAGAAAAAGTCGCCAAAGTCTTCAACCTCTCAGAAGGAGAAAAATTACTCCTCCTCTCCGCCGGCGTCGGCCAGGGTCTCTTCTTCGCCGGCCCCACCCACGTCGCCATGTCAGTCGTCGCCTCCCCCGAAGAACACAAACTAATCACCACCAACCCCGCCGAAGTCGAAGCACAGAAGGAGGGTGCAGGGTAGAGAGATAAGGGTATAGTTGAGTTGTTTTAACTATCCGCTATCCGCTATCCGCTATACACTATCCGGTAAACATATGGCCGCACGAGACGTCAGACTCTATCTTTCATTAAAAAAAGCCCTTATCGAAAAAGTCGCCAACCCCTCACTTTCCTTCCACACTCTCGAGGTTGAAGGCACCTTACGCAGCTACGACTACGACTACATCTTCCAAACCGCTAGAAGGGTTTTTCCCCAAAAATACAACCTAGGTCACAGCTACCTCCACCAAACCCCAATCTCAAATCTTCCTTCTGACGACCTAAAACAGCTCAACATGGAATACGCCGAAGACATTGTTAAAGGCTGGGGAGGTGCTGATCAATCTCAAATCAAAGACAACGAAATAGACTCTATCTTAGTTGAATACGAAAAAGAACTAACCGCCCCCGACGAACCAGACTACCTCTATCAGGAACTAAGCCAGAACTCTCTTCCTGAACAGGAGGAACAAGAACATGAGCAATCTCAGGAGCAACAACCAGGGGAAAACGAAGGTCAGTCCTCTATA
>CAYNRM010000147.1:2409-3029 GCA_964399555.1 uncultured Gammaproteobacteria bacterium
CAAAGGCCAGGATTATCAAAAGCAACAGAAGAAAAATTGAATACTGTTAACCGATCAATGCAGGAAACTAAGAAAAAGTTAACCGGCGAAAACCCTCCTCAACTTTCTCAAAGCATGGAAGATAAGCTGTCCAAAACTCGCCAGTCAATACAAAAAACCCCTTCTCAGCCAGCAACGGGGACCTCTCAGCTCTCCGACAAAATGAGTCAACGTTTAAACTCTACGACCAGGTCAATGCAATCCTCAGCACCACGGTTAGCACCCTCCAAAGGAATCCGCGCAGGTAGAAAAGCCTTAATAAACAGCCAAAACCGCAAAAAAGCCGCTGCCTCGCTTATTCCTAAAGGCGCTGGAGGTTCAGGGTTTGGAATTCCCTGGGTTCCGAAATTCCTCCAAAATGCAGCTAGAAGTCTTGCCAGAACAGCAGCGAACTTAGCATCGAATTTAGCCCGTGGAGCTTTTAACCTTGGTTCAAGAGCCCTCGCCCAACTTCTTCCAAGATTGGGTATGCAAGCTGGAATGGCTGCTGGACGAGGACTGTTACTAGGAGCTGGGGCAGCGGTTACCGCAATTGGATTAGGAACCATTTTCTTATGGGTATCAATTATTTTAGTATCCAT
>CAYNRM010000148.1:0-1589 GCA_964399555.1 uncultured Gammaproteobacteria bacterium
GAGCAGATGGAGCCAATGAGGCTGATGGGCTTCCTTCGAGTTTAAGTCTGACGAAATCGCTGACTGTTTTCCAATCGTCATTTTTAGGAACCATCACAAAAGCGCCATATTTGCCAGGAGTGCCAACAACCAATAGTGACTCCCCTTTTCCTAAATCTCCAAGAACTATATTTTCAGTGCTTTCCAGTTTTTTGGATAAGTTATAAAACTGGAGGAATTTGTCATTGGCTATGTCAGTTTCAAAACTTTCTCCGAAAGTCGAGGCCAAGCCTAATAGTTTACCTGGATCAAGAAGTGTTTCCAGTGAGAGAACTTTGGATCTGAAGGCGTCGATGATTAGTTGTTGGCGCCTGGACCGGGCGAAATCAGAGCCTTCGCCGTTGGTCCCTTGCCTTGACCTAACAAATTTTAAAGCAGTTTCTCCATTCATTTTCATTTTACCGGCGTCGAAATGGAGCCGCTCAAAACGGCAGGCAAAATCTGCAGATTCGGTGGCAATTTTATCGTTTAAACCGACCAGCGTTTTTATCCTCACTTTACCATCCGTGGGTGAAGAAGCCGGGGTTTTGGCAGGAAGTTTTAAAGTCTTGTATTGGTCTTCGGTTATTTCAATTTCCTTTTCAGTTAGGCCGCATAAATCCTGCTCTTTTCCTTCGATCGGGTACACGTAATCATCAAAAGTTTTGGGGACATCAACTTCGACGCCTTCCACTAAATCAATTGCTTTGGCAAAGCCGTTGAAATCCAGTCTGACTCCATAATGAATCGGTAGCCCCATGATTTCGCCAATTTTTTCCTCGGCATATTTCAAACCATCACCGTCTTCATGCTGGGTTTTGCCTAACTGGTAAACGGTATTTATTTTGGCATCAACATTTTCCAGCCAAAGATCGCGGGGAATTGAGAAAAGTGTAGCCTTGTTGGTTTTGGTGTTGTATGAGGCGACGATTATGGAGTCCGTGAGAGTAGCGCCGTCGTGTTTGCCTCCGGCATTTCCCAGAAGCAGAACGTTTACTTTATCTTCAGTCTGTTCAATTTTATTGCGGTTAAAAGCCAATTCAATAACGCTGGCCCCAGGTGTGGAGGTAAAAAACCACCAGACTGCGTAAAAGATGATCCCGAGAACCACAAGAAGCACGGCAATTTTTATGAAAGCACTTTGGCGATTTTTTTTGCCAAAAGAGGAGTTCTTAAATTTTAAACTTTTGAGATCATGTTCCATAGAGGATCTTAAACTTTAGCGCAATTGGCGACAATTTTCAAAAACTCTTCGGCATCAAGGCTGGCTTTGCCAATTAAAAGACCGGATAGGTTTTGTTCATCGATAAAACTTTCGCAATTACCTGAATTTACACTACCGCCGTAGAGAATACTTAAATCGGGATGGCGTGATTTGATGTCTTTGGCAACGGAATTTGCGTTTTGAGGAGTGTCCGGGGTTCCAGTGCCGATGGCGAAGATTGGTTCGTAAGCGGCGATTTTGATACCAGCCGGAATTGGGGTTTCTGAGTTTTGGATGCAAAGTATCGGGTCAAGGCCGGGGGCAATTGCCTGCTTTGATTTTTCAGCGATCATCTCATCGGTTTCAG
>CAYNRM010000148.1:1599-3016 GCA_964399555.1 uncultured Gammaproteobacteria bacterium
TTATCACGGCGCTCTGAATGGCCGATTATGGACATGCTGACTAATTCTTTTAAGAGCCCGGCGGGTTCTTCACCGGTGTAGGAGCCGATTCCAAATGGAGATAAATCCTGGGAGGCTAAAATGATGGGGTAATTATTTGTTTGGATTTCTTTTTTTAATTCTGGTAGGGCCGAAAACCTGGGGGCGACAACTACTTGTAGGTCTTCCCTATTATTTAATTGGGGGCCGACTTTACCAATCCATTCCAAACTTTCAGAAAGCCCCAAGTTGCTCTTCCAGTTGGCTACTATCCAGATCTTCTTTGTCTCCCCAAATCCCATATTTTTTTAAGTCTACCATGAAGTCTTCTGAGACTTCCACACCTTCCTCTTGAAGCAAAGATTTTTGGAGATTTTTCATATTTACATCATTACCCCTTATTGAAATAAAGCCTTTTTTATTGATGACTCTTTGCCAGGGAAGGTGATGTTTTTTGGTTAGAGAATGGAGGAGATAACCCACTTCCCTAGCTGCTCTTGGAGAACCGGCCAAAGTGGCGACTGTGCCGTAAGTTGTGACTTTTCCGTGTGGGATGGATTTTATAATTTCGATAACTTGTTGTGTGAAATTGCTCGATTGTTCCATTGCTTCATTGTTAAGCCTTTTAACAATTAGCTTTCGAGAAGTTTTTTGAGTTCGGCTTTAGGAACGGCGCCGATTTTGCGGCCGACTTCGGTTCCGTCTTTTAAGACAACAAAAGTAGGAATGCTCATTATGCCGAATTTGGAGGATTTTGCAGGATCAGCGTCAACGTTAACTCTTTCAAACTCGACTTTGCCGGCGAATTCTTTTTCAAGCTCGTCAACAATTGGGTTCATTATTTTACAAGGGCCACACCATTCTGCCCAGAAATCAATTAAAGTTACCTTTGCCATATCTTTATCCTTTAGAGATAGTTATCCTAACACTAAAAGTTTGTTTTGAAAAGTGGTTACTATTTTGATACCTTAAGAGAACATCTAGTTTATTTATGCTATTTAACATCATGGTTTTTGTTTTAATACTTGCTTCAACTTTTACCCTTCTTTTTTTTGGCTCGTTACTTATTCATCAGACAAACCTGCCGATCTTGAGAGATTTTAATATTCTGACATTTCTGAGTTTTACATTGACTATGATACCTATAGCCTTAATTTTAGGTTATCTTTTAAATAGGAAAGGCTCGGAAGCTGCTAAAGGAATGGGTAAGACGCTCTTTATACTCGGTCTTTCGTTGTTCTTAATTACTGTATTCATTATAGGATTAATCATCGTATACTTATCTGCTTTCAAAGCTTAGTTATTGATATGTTAAACTAGGAATCTCTTATGTCCGCCCTCTTAGATGATTTAAATCCGATTCAACAAAAAGCAGTTAAGCAGACATCGGGGCCGATTT
>CAYNRM010000149.1:0-2931 GCA_964399555.1 uncultured Gammaproteobacteria bacterium
TTATCGACTTTTATGATTCTAAAGGCTACTGATTTATCAGGGTAGTAGATTTCTTTAAGAAGTTTGATTTTGGGGTCGTCGAATTCGCTGGGGAAGAGTCTTTCAGGCGGAAAAACGAAGATGGTTTTGTTGTCGCCGCGTTCAGAGGGCCAATCTACTTTTCTGAAGTGGATATTGCCTAGTTTGGAAGGTCGGATTTTTTCGGCGCTTGAGTAATAGTAATCTTCAACTGTTCCCTGTTTTGAGACTTCATTATGATATTGATCAGGCTTCGTACGATTGAAAAACAAGAAATGGATATAGCCTTCAGTTTTTAAGTCGTCTATTACAACTTTTTCATAATCTGTCTGGGTGCTGATGAACTCGACCATTTGTCTGTAACCGTAGTCCCAGTCTGTAGCTCTAGCAGCGGGCGTCAGGACGAAATAGCTGTATAAGAATTGAGATAAATTTACTATAAGAATGCATAAGACTATTCCTATAAAGTATCTAGATTTTAAGTAGTCGTTTATTTTAAACACGCCAGCACTTATGAGAATTGTCAGAGGGAAAAATAGTAATAGTGATCTATAGGTGTGAAATGGGTCGGATGTTAGAGCTGCGGGTATTGGAGCTATTAGTATCCAACTGGCAAGTAGCCTTGTTTCCTGTCTTTTATCCCTGAATAACAAAACCAAGCCAAGAATTAATGCAGGAAAGAGAATTCCATAAAAGGCGCTGAAATTTTCGGCACCTCTTTGGAGATTAGAATCTCCTTCAAAGAATAAATTTCTGGGAGAGAAATAGGATAAATAGAGGGCGGCTAGTTGTCTCCCGCGGAGGAAATACTGATTATTAACAAATATTCCAGAATCCTGTCCTTCAATCCAGCCTGGGACCGGACTTTCTCTGGAGAAAATGCTGACCCCAAAAGCGCGGTGGTAGCTTCCGGGTTGGAACATTAGTGAAAGAATTGGCAGCATTAATAAGAAGGCAAGAATAATCGGAATTATCAACTTCGTTTTCAAAACTACTATTCTTTTGAAAATCAGGAAAAAAGCGATTAAACCCAGTAGCGGCACGACTAGTCTTTGTGATTGGTAACTGTACATTGATAAAGTAAAAATTAGGACAGACAGGCTTAAGTTCTTGACTGTATTTTTCTCTATGAATTTGAGTAAAAAGTAAAATCCATATGTAAAAAGTGTTAATCCCAGATTTCCCTCGAAGGTTCCGCGGCTGTATAGGATATGCCAGGGTGAGATTGCCAGGAGGAAGGTCGAAAGAAGAGCTAGTTTTTCTCTTTTCCAGATTTGAAAGGTGATTAAATAGATAGCGAGTAAGGCAAAGATGCCGGATATTGCAGAAAGTGACCTTACTGTAAATTCGTTTAACCCAAATAGGCCGACAATTGGAGCGAGTAAATAGATGTAGAGAGGCATGAAGAAAACCTCGAACGATCTGAAAACGATTGGGAATTTGTAACCAAATTCGTCTTTTCCGGTTTCCCAGATTGAGTAGGCGTTATAGCCAATGGCTGCCTCATCTCTGAAGAATCCTGGGTTATAGTCACCCAGGCCGATCAACCTCAGAGCTGCGCCAAAAACTAGTATTAATATAAGTACTTTAAAACGGTTTATACAAAAGTACTCCTTCCAATAAGATTACAAGTAACATAATGGACAGGAGGAATTTTCCTTTGATTCCGTAATCACGGATTAGAGATAACAGCCCATACCCGCCAAGAATTGAAAAGACTGGTAAGGTTAGAAGATTACCTTCAGGACCGGGATTTTTTAACAAGACTGAAAGGGATATGGCGAAGAGGAAAAATGAAATTAGAAAAATTCTTAAGTATTTTCTAATTTTGGTCAGACCGAAAAATATAAGGATCAAGGTTGCGGCATAAAGTTTTTGGATTTCCTTTACGCCCAATCTTTCCCTAGGGTGACCGGCGAAAAAATAATTTCCGAAGTCCAAATTTTGGAAAAGTAAATCTTCGCTAGTCCTGAATGATTGAACATATTTATTGGAATAGATTCCGGAAAGCTTGCTAAATGAGGTGTTGGAAGCCCATTCTCTTTCTTGATCTACTGCGAGTTTTACTTCAGGAATTAAAACTACTGAAGTTACCAAGACGAAAAGTGATATTGCCAAAAAGGTAGTTGATAAGATTTTGATATATGCTTTTTCTTTGATAAACAGGATAAACCCGAGGGCTATGAAAGTTATAATTTTATAAGTGTTGTTGAGGTATAGAAACCAGGGAGATGTAACTAAAAAAAGTGTTGAGAGAAGAATGACCACTTAGAGATTATAGGAAGTTAGCGAATAATTTACCAATTTATCCGCTAAGTTCTTTTATTTGGTCCCTTATTTTCGCAGCTTGTTCGAAGTCTAGGAGGCTGGCGGCTTCTTGCATTTGTTGTTCTAAAAGCTTGACCATTTCTTTTTTGTCTTTTTCGGGGATGTCGTCGATGGTTAGGGCTTTTTTGCCGGAATCTTTTTCTATTTCTTCGACTTTTTCGATTAATCTGTCTCTTAGGGCTTTGTTGATAGAGATTGGGGTGATTCCGTGTTCTTTGTTGTAGGCAAGTTGGTATTCGCGGCGGCGGTCGACTTCTTCAATGGCGGCTTTCATTGATTTGGTTTCAATATCTGCGTACATTATTACTTTTCCTTCGATGTGACGAGCGGCGCGGCCCATGGTCTGAATTAATGAGGTTCTTGATCTTAGGAATCCTTCTTTATCGGCATCGAGTATTATTACCAACGAGACTTCGGGAAGATCCAGACCTTCTCTTAATAAGTTGATGCCGACGATTACATCGTATTCCCCCATTCGCAGTGATTGGAGGATGTCGGCGCGTTTTAGGGTTTCTATATCAGAATGAAGGTAGGTGACTTTGACTTTTCTTTCGGCGAGATATTCAGATAAGTCTTCGGCCATGC
>CAYNRM010000150.1:0-2597 GCA_964399555.1 uncultured Gammaproteobacteria bacterium
TCGTCTAAAACTAAAATAATATCTGATCCCAAATTTAACTGGATCTCGATACTCCGCTCCGGAGTTAAGAGGTGCTTTCCCCCATCGTGATGAGATTTGAACTCTACCCCATCGTCGGTGATTTTTGCTAAAGAGGCTTTGGGTTTTAGCTCGACTGTTACATGGCGGTGGATTGATTTATTTTTGGTGTCGTAGACTTTGCCGGATTTATGGACTTTAATAGATCCTTCAGCGCCTATTTGGCGCTTCAGGATGTCGCTTTGCTGGCGCGGCAGCGACACTTTTTTAATACCGTGCTCAATCATGGCGCCTAATGAAAAAGCCTGGAAGCCGCCGGAGTCGGTTAAGACTGGGCCGTCCCAGCCCATGAATTTATGAAGTCCGCCCATTTTTTTAATTAGTTCAGACGTTGGACGCAAGTTAAGATGATAAGTATTTCCTAGAATAATTTGAGCTCCTAGTTCTTTCAGGTCATCTGGAGTTAGAGCTTTTACAGTTCCCTGAGTTCCTACAGGCATGTAAACTGGAGTTTCTACTTCTCCATGAGGAGTTTTTAAAACACCAGCTCTCGCTTGTCCCTCTTTTGCAATAATTTTAAATTTTGACATAATATTTTGTCATTCCTGCGGAGGCAGGAATCCAATAAACGAAAGCTGCTTGAAACTATAGAGTTCTAAATAAAATTCCATACCACACGTTTCTAATTGGATCCCCGCATTCGCGAGGATGACAATGATGATAGTTTTGAGTATTGTAATTGTCTGATAGTTTAAATTCCAGTATAATCGGGATATGAAGACTTACACTTACCGCACTGTTATTGAAAAAGATGAAGATGGATATCATGGATTTGTTCCTTTATTAAAAGGCGTTCATACCTGGGGAAAAACTGTTAAGGAAGCGAAGAAGAATTTAGAAGAAGCTATTCAAGTACACCTCGAGGGCTTGTTAAAAGATGGGATTAAACCACCGAAGCAGCAGGAGATTATTGAAGATATTCAAACTGTGACTTTGCATGCCTAGATTGCCGGCTGTTAAAGCGGATAAACTACTCAAGACTCTTCTTAAATTGGGATTTGAAAAATACCATCAAGTCGGAAGTCATATTCAACTTAAACATGCTGACGGCAGAAGAACAACTATCCCTATCATCCTAAACAAGAAATCAGAAGAGGAACTTTAAAGGCAATTATTAATGATATTGATTTAACAGTCGAGGAGTTTATCGCAGTTTTAAAGTAGTTAGCCGCCAATCTGATTAAGTGCCCAGGAGCCAATTACCCAGCCCAATAAGCAAAATACCAAAGAGACTAATATGCCTTTTCTGCCTAACCAGTCAGAATCTCGTTGTCTCAGAATTAGCCGCTTCAGAAACATAGTTAACGTAATTAAAAATGAAATTATCCCTATTGCCCAGAGTATTAAGGGTGTTCCAAAAAATAAAAAGATATAGAGTGTTCGCTGATAGTCATACATGGGGAAATCTTCTCAGCTTTAAGATAGAAAATCAATTAAATTACTTAAAACTCTTTAGATTGGGTTTGAAAGCATCATCAAGCAGGAAGTCATATTCAATTAAAACATACTGATGGCAGAAGGACGACTATTCCCTATCATCCTAAAAAGGAAATTAGAAAAGGCACTTTAAAAGCTATTATTGATGATATTGATTTAACAGTCGAGAAATTTATCGAAACATTGAAAAATTAAGGAAATATCCAGCTAGGAAGATAAAAGAGGAGAGAAAAGGAAGTCCATAAAAATAATATGGCGCTTAAAACTAAAGCTATCAAGGAATAAATAAGTTTCCCTGCAAATTTATCTTTAGTTCTAATAAATACTGTCACACTACTGGCTATTATCAAAACAAGGGTGCTGATTATTGTTATTCCGAAATATATGTACGGCCCAGCTTCATGAGCGCGAGACCCAAAATATAATACTCCAAAATCAATAAAAAAGTTGATTAGACCTATTATTAAAATATTCCAGAATAGATCAACTACTCTATTAGTTTTTGGAGACATTAAAGCAATCTTCTCAGCTTAAAAGGGAAAAATCAATGACCTGAGGACTTTGTTAGATTCTATAGATTAACGTAAATAATTGTAGTCGTGAAGCTGAGAGTAGAAGTAATAAAAATCAATAATGAAAAAGATAGCTACGATAAAAAGAAAAATCCCCATTTGTTTTAACCCACCAATTTTCTCTTTACGCATCAACCTCTTAATCAAAATTATCAAGGTAATCGGGAGTAAAAAAGCAAGTATTAAGGCTCCTATAAATAGAAACAGAAACGGAATAACCGTTGTTAAAAATCCTAAAATATCATTCATATCAATGACCTGAGGATTCTTCGTCAAAATCGGCGTGTTGTTTTATTAGTTCGATTAGTTTTTCGTGGCGGGCTTGGTAGTTATTGACTTCTTCTTCGACATTTAATCTAAGTAGTGGCTCGGTGTTTGAGGATCTAAGGGAGAATCTCCAGTCTGGGTATTGGACGGCGACTCCGTCGATTTCGCTTATTTCACCGTCTGAATGGAGTTCTTTTAGTTTGGCGATTATTTCTTTGGCGTTTTTGACGCGGAAGTTCATTT
>CAYNRM010000150.1:2607-2856 GCA_964399555.1 uncultured Gammaproteobacteria bacterium
TTTGTCATGGCGTTTAAGACGTGGAGCAGAACCAATAGAGGGCCTTCGGCGTTACCGGTTGATTTGAAGAAATAATGGGCTGAGGATTCGCCGGCGAAGATGCCGCCGCCTTTGTTCATCATTTCGGTAATGAAGGCGTGACCTACTTTAGTGATTACCGCTACTCCACCCTCCTCTTCAGTGACTCTTTGTGGAGTCATGATGTATCTAATATCAAATAATATTTTTTCGCCTTTGTGCTCTCTTAAA
>CAYNRM010000151.1:0-2856 GCA_964399555.1 uncultured Gammaproteobacteria bacterium
CCTGCTTGTCGCGAGCCTAACCACGCAGGCGCTCGGACTCGCGCTCTTCCTTGGCCTCCCTGCGGCGAACTTCGGCCCTGAGTTCCTCACGGTCTTCGCGGCGGCGATCCTCCTCAGCTTTTGATGCAGAAGCCGTTTGGGACTGCATCATCATAACTGTAAACATGTCAGTCTGTTGCTTTGATGCTTGCATCGCTTGAACAGAATTAGCACGGGCTACGGTCGAAAGGATATCTGGGGTGTTGACGCGCTGGGATCCTTGACCCCCACCGTCGTCATCATCGTCGTCGTTGTATCTCTCGTCTAGCTCGCGCATGGGTCGGCGGCGGCGTCCACGAGGCTCTTGGTCGTCATTCATTTGCTGTCCTTCAGTGTCGATAAAAAAAGCAGGGATATCGGTTATGCGGTTACCGAGCGGATCATAGGCTTCGATGCAGTAGCGGCCTGGACCGTACTTGTTGTCCAGCCACGCGCCCAATTGCTCGGGTTCCGTGCCAAAGCCCTGTTGCTCGTACTCGCTGGAGAGGATCGAGCCCACAGACTCAAAGCTGTGCTTGGCGTCCTTGTAATCGTGAGCGTCAAAGATCCGCAGCTTGCATTCCTTAGTGGACGCTGGCAGCAAGTTGAGCAATTGCTCTTTGAGTGCATACCGTCGATCCGCTGCGGCTCGCTGGGTCGGGGAAAGTGTTGGGCGCCCTACCGTTCGCGCGGTTTCGGTGCCGGGAGCCGGACCTAAATAGGGAGCATCGTAAGGCGTTCCGATTTCCATGGCCATGACGCTACCCACCACAACCCCTGTGCGCAAGAGCGAGTCCAAGGGGGTATTTTTAATGGTTAAGACTCATGCGCGGCGAGCAGGTCCGGGTGACGCCGGCGACCCCTTCGGGGCAATCGTCTTTCTCTCTCGGCTCGATATGCTCGACTTTTCCACCACTTCACTACACTCGTACCAGTCAAAGGGTTCCATGACATCACTCGCATCTCTGCCGTATCCTTGCGCTCGCCTCGTCGGTGAAAACGGATTACCGCTGTATCGGGTGACTTTCGAGGACCGAGATCAACGGCGCACCATCCGGCTCGTAGAAAGCCAATCACCCGCCCGTGCTCGGGTCTGGGCTCAACGTACGTGTCAGGAGCAGTGCGCGAAGTCTGGGCTTCTAGCCCTTCGGGTCATTTCTGTTGGTCGGTGGCTCGGCGGGTCCCTTCCAGGGTCTGGATTAAATGGCGATGTGGCCCGGCTGGAGGTTGCCAAGCACGCGGCTCGCGTACGACTCGTACATGCATTGAGCGCGATCGGCACGCTATCACCCAACGCAACACCCAACGCGGCACCCAACACGCTCATTGGGTAACGCGCACAGTCTTCGACAAGTAGCCTCTTTCTTCAACCTCGTTATAATGAACCTCGTCAGCGAAAACCAACTAACCAAGGAAGCTATCATGCGAATCACGACGATCATCCTCATCATCGCCATGTTCTCGATCGCCCTGCGAGGGAATGAAGGCGATTCCAAAGCTCCCATCTCCCTCATCCCTCCGGAGGCTCAGAGCGTTATCGACAAGGCTACGGCTGACCAAGCCGTGATCGACAAGGAAGCCGACGCAAAACGGGTCAAGGTGCTGACCGCGATGGTAGACAAACTCAAGACCGCTCAAGAGAAGGCTACCAAGGCGGGCAAGCTCGAAGCATCCCTTGCGGTGAGGGCCGAGATTGCGAAGGCCCAAGGGGTGCTGGACGACATCGAGGCGAGGAAGCCCAAGATTGCTGCTGCCTTAGTTGACGCGATGGATGGCAGATGGAACGTTACTATGGATCGAGGTTACTCTTCCCCGTGGACGTTCACCAGCAAAGGCAAAACGATAGTGAGCAAGGACAATCACGGCACATACACGTCGAAAGGCAACACGATTTTAATCAGTTGGGTTAACGGATTGAACGAGTCGTTCACCGTCAATGCGGAGATCTCAGCAGGTACTGGAACTGACTTTGGGGGCATGCCCCTGCGTGTGGTGCGTCAATGACTCCATCAGTTGATGTTCTGATTGCCACGCATGCGCGCGTGTCGTGGTTGGAGGAAGCCTTGTTTTCGGCACTTCAGCAAGATTACGCGGGGGTGTGCCGCGTGGTCGTTTTTAACGATTGCCCGGAGCAACGACTCACGTGCGCTGACCCACGAGTTCGGGTAGTGAATGTCCCTGAGCGGTTTCAAACGCTTGGTCAGAAGCGAAACGCCATGATGCTTGAATCGTCTGCCGACTGGCTGGCGTTTTTAGATGATGATGACATTCTGCTACCCCACATCAACCGCGCTTCCAGTGCCGTGGATGCGGGTCAGCGCACTTCCGCTGCATCTCACAAGTACTGGTTCGTAGGGGATCAAGGGAGCGTTGAGGGACCATCTATAATGGACTTTTTGGTTGATCGGAAACACGCCATTCGCTCAGGGGGCTTCCCCTCTCTGGATAATCGAGACGAGCATGGTTTTATGGACAATCTAGCTAAGCTGGAACCCATCTACCGGGAAAACAACCGCACGCGCCCCTCGTACTTGTACATCTGGGGCAACGGTGTCCACCACGTCTCAGGTACAGGGGCTCCTGATGCTGGGCTCGGGTTCCGGGCGGATGCCCTGAGTCGACTCAATTCGGGAATTGAGCCGTCTGGTGATATTACATTAACACCACGATTTAACCGAGACTACTTCGCTTTGGCTGCTGACGCCTTAGACAGACACTTGAGGGCTTCTAATGCACCCTGATGTTCTCCCCTCTCACACCCAAGCTCGCGCGCTCGTCTGGGCGCCCTGGCGCTTCAACCTGGGCGATCACTGGCAGACGATCAACTACCTGATCACT
>CAYNRM010000152.1:0-2793 GCA_964399555.1 uncultured Gammaproteobacteria bacterium
GCTTTAGACTTTAACTCTCCCCCGTCAATATAAATCTCGGCAGCATCTTGAAAATACTTTTTAGCTTCTTCAACATTCCTTGCCGGTTCTTTCCCCTCAAAATTAGCACTTGGCGCCACAATAGGTCCGGTGATTTTAAGTAACTCCAACAGCCACTCGTTATCAGGAACTCTAAAAGCTAAAGATTGCTTACCCCGGTGTAAATAATTAAATTTTTGACTGGGAGCATCGACCACAACACTAATCGGATTAGGCCAGATCTTATTAAGTAATTCCAGCTGTTCTGCGCTAAGCTTAATTCCCAAATCCAGAACTTGCTTTTCAGATTCTATTAAAAGAATCATCGGCTTACTACTATTTCTTTTTCTAAATTTATAAATTTTCTCAACAGTCTTAGGTTTTAATGCCGCCCCAACAATTCCATAAATTGTATCAGTCGGAATAACTGCAATAGCTCCATCTTTAATTTGCTCCGCAATTTCTTTGAGTTTAGAACCAGCAATTTCCGAAAGTGGGAAAGTTTTACTAATCATTTTCGAAGGATAATCCCGAGACCTAAAATAATTAAAACCAATGGCCAAAGTTTATCAAGTTCTAGGGAGCCCAATAACCCAAAGTTATGCATTAAGAATAAAAATCCAATAACTATAATAATTAATGCCCACCAGAATTTAGAATTTTCTTTACTGCCGTCGGGTCTGGTTATGCTGTGTGCAAATGTCTGGGTACTCGTTTTCATATCCTCCAGATTAGAACGAATTGCCTCCTGAGAATTTTTATTGCGATTTGATTTTGAAGGAATTATCAACCATAAAACGATGTAAACGATAATTCCCGAGCCTCCAAATATCGCCAAAAGTATAAACACAATCCTGATAATATTTGGGTCAACATTAAAGTACTCTCCCAATCCACCCGCAACTCCCGCTAAAACTTTATTAGTCTCAGAGCGGTACAATCCAGAGGATTCAGGACTTTTGTGTTCTGTTTTCTCTTTTTCTTTTCTAGACTCAGGCATGAGAGTATTTTAATCTAAGCAGACAAATTTTAAAAGAAGCAGGAAAAGTACTATACTTTTAATATGGTTAAGATTTTCGTGCCTCTCTTTCTTGTGTTTGTTTTAATAATTAGCATAATAATCTATCTGCCCAATGAAAATTTTGTAGTTCCCGAGATTGATTCCCTGGATCTTCCGGGCATAGTAAAAAGTCTCCCAGATCCCAGTCCCGCAGAGCAACTTACACTTGAGCAAATCTTCCTGAAAGATCTAAGAACTAACTTCGGTAAAAACCTAATTACTTTAATCGCCACAGGAGATGTCATTCCCGCCCGCTCAACTAATTACCAAACCACCCAAAGAAAAAATTTCACTTGGGCCTTTGAAAAAACTGCCGATGTCCTTAAATCCGCTGACATAACTTTTATAAATTTGGAAACTCCATTAATGAAAAATTGCCAATTAATAAACGAAGGCATGAGGTTCTGCGGCAGCGATAAGCATATCGAGGGACTAGTGTTTGCCGGAGTTGATGTCGCCACCCTTGCCAATAACCATGCCGCCAACTTCGGAAAACCAGGAATCGATGAAACAAGAAAACTTTTAGAAGACAATGGCATTCTGGTAACTGGTCTTTCTGGCCCGGTATTTAAAGAAATTAGAGGAATCAAATTTGCCTTCCTGGGATACTCCGATATTGAAAAAACACCTCTGGTTTCTATTGCTGATGAAAGCAAAATCCAAGCCGAAGTTTCAGAAGCCAAAAAGAATGCCGATGTCGTCGTAGTTCAATACCATTGGGGAACTGAATATATAACTCCACCCGAAGACAGACAAAGATTTTTAGGCAAACTAACTATCGACGCCGGAGCCGATCTGGTAATCGGCAACCACCCCCACTGGATAAAACCCATTGAATTCTATAAAGGCAAACTAATAACCTACGCTCACGGCAATTTCGTTTTCGACCAGGAATGGTCACAAAAAACCAAAGAGGGAATAGCCGGCAAATACACCTTCGACGGCAAAAACTTAGTTGACGTAGAATACCTGCCGGTAGAGATAGTTAATTACGGTCAACCTTATTTTCTGGAAGGCGAGAAAAAGAAAAAAATATTAGATGAGCTGTATAATGAAAGTCTAAAAATTACTCCAATGCCCTAATCTCTTCCAGTGACTTCCCGCTTCTTGCTGAAAAATCTTCAGACTTAGCATCATAATCTTCTACAACAAACTCATCTTTATGCTTAATCATTAACCAGTTATCTTTTGTTGATCCAGGCGGAAACCCCTTTGTTCTAAACATAGCAAACGATCCTTTTAATTTCTTCCCGTGCAAAATGAATTTAATTTCGCCTTTCTCAACTCCTTCTTCCATAACCTGATTACCCTCCTCAAAATCCGTAATTAATACTCTCTCCCCGGGAGCAGTCTCTTTCTCCGGAATATAATATCCCTCATCCCAAATCATCACTGGCCCCGCCCCGCGGCTTCCCTCAGCCAAATTACCTTCAAAATCTCTATACTCCAGATCATGATCCTCGACCTTTGTAGCCAATCTCTTAAACTGCGGATCAAGCGTCGGCCCCTTAGGAACTGCCCATGAAGGCATAGATTTGCCTACCTGAATCCGAAAGTCATAGTGAAGCGCCGTAGCGTGATGTTTATGAATTACAAACAATAATTTGCTCATATTGTATAATCTCCAAACTATTCTACCACTATGTCCAAAACAATAAGCAAAGATTCTAATTCCCAGATTGTGATCGCTCATTTCAAAAAAGCAGACCCCCGGC
>CAYNRM010000153.1:0-2784 GCA_964399555.1 uncultured Gammaproteobacteria bacterium
AATGGTAGACTCTTCTGGGTTTCCCTCGGCAGATGAGAATAAACAGTTGGGGAAAATTGAGGATAAAATTATTCAAATATTTCAAACTAACGGAAAATCAATTTTTGTAGGAACCATCACAGGTGGGGGTATAAAAGAATTTGTATTCTACGCACAGGACCCCGATAATATCAAAGTGGAACTGCAGGAGTTTAACAAGAAAATGGGTGCGTATGATTTACAGTTAAACATTCAGGAAGATATAGATTGGGAAGTGTTTCAGACCCTTTGTCCCAATCCCCTTGGCAACTGAAATGAAACATTTTATATGTTAAGTAGCTCCTTAAAACATGTAATCAAGCTAAATCAAAATTTCATGTCTAAAGATGGGTTATGTGAATTCATCGAGTGTTATCTCAAGATCTTGGATTTCGTAGAAAAAATAGATCTTGGTATAAGGGTAATCCTGAGACTGACCAGAATCAAACCAAAATGGATTAAAGTCGTTTTTGTCAAATTGTTATGATCAAAGTCTTATGCATAACTGTACTTCCAATATTGTTAGGTTTTGTTACTCCTTTTTCTTTTGCTCAAACTGCAAATGATGGTGGTAATCAGGGCATACTGGAGAGAGTTAGTCCTGCGCCGCTGCCGGAAATGAAATGTGGAGCTTGTACAGAGTCTTACTCAACTAAAACTGAGGATAAAGCTATCCAAACTCAGTTACCGACTCCTTCAGGAGCTGATGTGAAAGGTGTTCAAAATACCCCTGTACCCACCCCAAAAACAACAATCAAGCCCATTATTAAACCAGTCCTGAGTCCTTCACCTTTGTCTTCCCCTTCATCTTTCATTGCTGCATCGCCCTCGACACAACCCACTTTAGAACCTGCCGAACAAGAACAAACTTCAACTATCATAAAAATTTGGGATTGGATTATAGGGCTGTTTTCATCATAATCTTTATTAGGTTCTCGGCTGTAATAATTTCAGCTAATTTTTTGTTTAGGGAGGCTATGGTTAGTTTGTGGACTATGCTGGCGGGGTAGGGAATAGTATAGTCTCCGATTAAACCTTCGCTTTCGAAGGTTGCAGTGGCGTCGGATAAAATAGTGACTTTAAAGCCTGAACTAGCTCCGCTTCTGGCTGTTGAGTCAGAACTCTATTTCCGTGTTAAAAATTCACTATTGGATCTTTGTAGTTTTAGGAATACTAAGTTTTAGAATAAGAAGATGAAGTATGAGGTCTATATTAATAAAGTGAAAGTAAGCCTGCCAGCGTGATCGTAATTGCTGTTTATGAATCTGAAAGTTGGAAATAGTATTGTTTTTTTAGTCTGGATGCAAAAAATCATCAGGAACTCGCTTTAACATTGTTGAAATCTGTTAGGGTCAAGGGTTGAGTAACAACTGTCCATCTTTGGACTCCTGGCAGATAACCGCTCATTCGAAGGAGTGACCTATACTCGGCAGGCAGAGTGTCGGGTATTTTTAGATCACTGTGATCTTGTTTGATAAATGTACGGTTATGTGTCCGATAAAAATCCAGGACAGTATCACCATTAACCAACTTCTCTCCCTTTGTGCGATCACGCCTGATTCTGTCGATGGTTTCTTTCATCGGTAGCATGTAGTATATTCCGGTAACCTCTGCTTCTTTTGATAATGTATCAAAATACCTGTCACGTCTTTCCCGGGTTGTGAATGTAGCTATACCAACAGTGACAGGATTTCCCATCCTGACTGAATTCACTAAAGCATTTAGAAACAAATATCCCCAGGCTTGTTGTCTGATAGGTTCCATACTCTCCGGCGTTTTTAGAACTCCATTACCCTTAACATCGCCAATAATATTATCGTAATCAATAACCCTTCCTTCTCTTTCCAATGCTTCGCCTATAGTGGTTTTTCCTGATCCGTAAATTCCGCCGACCAAAATTACTTTATTCATTTTGTTTTGATTCCATTATGTTCCATGAGAGTTAAATTGTCCTTCTCCCATCCCAGCTTAAAATATCCGCAGTTGCTAATCGCGCCGGGCGGAAGGGTCATTAACCCGGAATAGTCCATAAAAATACGCATAATGTTGGAATGAGAGACTATTAAAATATTACCGGGAGAGGAAAGGATAGCCGGAAGAAGGCTTTCCTGAAATCTGGAATAGGCATCCAGATCCGATTCCATGTCGGCTACAAATCGGATATGAGACCGGCTGCCTTTTGGTAAATGATCAAGGTGTTTTTTAAAAGCTTTTAATTGGATTTGTCCTAATTCAAATTCTAACTTACCGAAGGATCTTTCATTAAACCCTGGTCTTTGCGCGATGGGTCTACTGGTAAAATATTGTGCAGTTTTGCTAGAACGGTCATAGTCTGAAGCCTGTACTGAGCTTAAGGATATATTACGAAACTTTCGGGCAGCAGCAGCGGCCTGCTGTTTCCCTTTTTTTGTTAAGGGTGATTTAGGCAGCCCATGAATATCGTTTAGGTTAGCCTCTGATTCTCCATGACGCATCAGGTATATAAATTTCATCAAAGTTGATATAAGCAACTATCTCATGTTGTGCTTATAGATAAAATGACAAGATTGTCAGGAAGGCTGACTAAGTTATCTTAACTGTATCAAAAATAATTCTATTGGGAAAACTCAATACAGCCAGTCTATTTCTATTTCTGAATAAGTCTTACTAAAAAAGGAAACATTTTATATGGCTGATTAAAGGTATCCGAGCCAAAATGGCCTTCACCTTTAGGAATTATTAGCATCCCTCCGAGTTGATCCAGCATTAATCGACCTTGTTTAATAT
>CAYNRM010000154.1:0-2776 GCA_964399555.1 uncultured Gammaproteobacteria bacterium
TTTATTTAAAATCTTAGCGATATGTTTTATTCCATGACCATAAGCATTAGATTTTAAAACTGGAGCTACCTTAACATTAGGGTTGACCTCAGACAGCGCCCGGTAATTACCCAATAATCTTTCTTTATTAATGGCTATCAAATTCAAAGGGGTAAATTTTCTATGCAAAATATTCTTCAAAAATCCCAGCATCTTCAAATTATATTACAGGAACATTTTTTTTACGAATATACACTTTAAATATTCTAACAATATGTTAATATATTAACATGATCACAGTCCCGCAAATCGTCGATAATATTATTAAAAATTCACCTATCCTCTCAGAAAATTTCGAAGAAGGTATTCTTAACTACTCCAGCCTGGCCAGAAAACTCCAACCTGATATTGAAAAAATCCTTTATAAAAAAGTCACCATCGGTTCTATTGTCATGGCCTTAAAAAGATTGCATATTGGAAATCCGGTTAAAAATCAACTCAATCAGGTCCTAAGCAATATTACCGACCTCTCCGTACGCTCAAATTTAATTGCCTTAACGTTTTCCAATTCCTCCTCTCTCTTTGAAAATCAGTCACAACTTTTGGCCCAGGCTTCCAAAATTGCGAACAGCTTCTTAACAATTTCCAATGGTATCTATGAAACAAGTATTTTTTTGAGCACCAATTTACTAGCTCAGGCGGAAGCAATTTTTACAAAAGAGGTGGTTCGACTGAAGGTTCTGAATTTATCCTCAATCACTCTAATATTACCCATCGAAGCCATCGATACGCCTGGAATTCATTTTTCAGTTTTCAAAAAATTATTTAGTAATGGCGTCAATGTATTTGAAACAGTCACATCCTATACTGAACTGACAATATTCTTACGCTCAGAAGATACAGACAAAGCTTTTGCGGTTTTGAAGAAGTTGAGCTAGTAAATCAATAAACTTGATTATGTGAACCTATATCATAAAGCTCAATCTCCTCTTCATCTACTTTGACTTTTTTATAGACAACTCTAATGTCTCCAGAAATAGAAAAGCTTCTAAACCCAGATTTATCTCCTTTTAGTGGGTGGTCTTTAAGAATCTGATCCATCGGATTTTTTAAGAATAGTTCCAACCACTGTCTGAACTTTTTATCTAAGGATGGATCAGTTTCTATGCGAAGTTTGAAGTGTTTCTTGAAGTTTTTATGATAACGGGCTTTCATTAATCTTCATGAAGCTGCCTTATCAAATCATCCACACTCGTCGCTGTAAAGACGTTTTTTCCTTTTTTAAAATCTTCCATCGCTTTTAAATATCTTTTCTCACTTTTCTTAGACAACTTCACCGCCTCTTCTTCCTTAAGAGAGAAGTTAATATTTTTGTTCGCAAACTTTTTCATAAAAACTCTTAGTACTTCTTGGAGTGATGAAAATCCCTGATCATAGGCTGCTTTTTCAGCGTCATCTTTGAGTTGCTTGGAAATTGGAATCTGTAGGACTGTTTTTTGCATAATACAATTATACTATTTTGATAATGAAGAATAAGCCCACTGGGAGATGGATTAGCTGATTACCACTTTCTCGGTATCAATTGTTGAAGAAGACCCATCTTTTGAATTAATATCATATTCAGCAAGCTGGTGCGGTTCAGTTGGTTGATCTGCTAATGTAGTAGTTTCAGTCTCCGTTGTTGCTTCCGGAGTTTCTTCAGTTTTTGGAGTTTCAGCACTTCTTATGCTTCCAACGTTTATGACCTGCTCTACTAATCTATTTGAATAACCCCATTCATTATCATACCAGGCAAACACTTTAAGAAAATCACCGTCAACTAATTGGGTTAAAGCCAAATCCACCACACAAGACTCACTCCTCCCTACAATGTCTGACGACACCAATGGCTCTTCAGTCACAGCTACTATTCCCTTCCAACGCGTAGATTCTGAAGCATCCTTAAACGCCTGGTTAACTTCCTCAACCGTAGTCTTATTCTTTAAAAGGAAAGTAAAATCAGAGATCGACCCCACCAAAGTCGGTACCCGAATCGCTCTCCCGTCAAATAACCCCTTAAGTTCTGGGATAGCCTCAGCAGTTGCCACAGCTGCCCCCGTTGAAGTTGGAATCATATTCATAAGCCCGCTTCTGGCCCGACGTAAATCACCTGATTTACCCCCCGGAGGGGCTCCATCAACTAAATTTTGTTCAGCAGTAACCGAGTGGATTGTTGTCATCAAAGCTTTAACAATTCCAAACTTTTCTAAAATTATCGAAGCTACAGGTGCAATACAATTTGTAGTACATGAAGCATTATTGACTAATTCCTGACCCTCATATTGGTTATGATTAACTCCAATCAAAAATGTACCCACATCCCCGCCCTTAGCCGGAGCTGACAGAACAACTTTTTTAGCCCCAGCTGTTATATGCTGTCTCATACCGTCAGCATCAGCAAACCTGCCTGTACACTCAATAACCACGTCTACTCCATATTGCTTCCAGGGCAAACTGGCCGGCTCCTTTTCCCCAATAACCGGATATTTTTTACCATCAATTATCAAGCTAGTCTCATCAGCAGAAATTTGCTTGTTCCACATCCCGTATGCCGTGTCATATTTAAGGAGATGCGCCAGTACATCTGGCTTTGAAAGGTCATTTATAGCCACAATCTCAACTAAATCTGAGTGATACTCAAGAGCCACTTTAAAAGCATTTCTCCCTATCCTGCCGAACCCGTTGATTGCAACTTTAATCATGTAAGTATCAAATTAACATAAAAAAACCCAAAGTTCTAGACAAGAAGTTAACAAAG
>CAYNRM010000155.1:0-2672 GCA_964399555.1 uncultured Gammaproteobacteria bacterium
CGCCACTCCTGCAGCTTCTGTAAAGCCTTCAGCTTCGGTAAAAGCTACCCCAACACCAAAAGCCTCTGCCTCTCCAAAAGCAACTGCAACTCCCAAGGCCTCGTCGGCCACAACTACAATCGACAGATAAATTACCTTCATCTGATATACTCAAATTATGCTAATTAAATACGTCTATATTGTCTTCCTCGGCCTGATCCTTGCTACCTTCGTCGGTGTCGGTATCGCCGCTTTCTATAAAGGACCGATTTATCCTGAAACACCCGCATCTTTAAAATACTCCCGCCCCTATCCTGAAGCCACTTCAGCAACTCCTTCAGCAGAATATATAAAAGAGCAGGAAGCCTTTGACTCTCAAAGTAAAATCTTTCAAAAAGATCTCGAAAAGTACAACCAAAACGTCTCTATAATTTCATTAGCCTTTGCAGTGTTGATGCTAATTGTCAGTCTGACTTTATTCAAAAGAATTCTAGTTATAGCAGATGGTTTACTTCTTGGAGGAGTTCTAAGTCTAGCTTACTCAATAGTCAGAGGTTTCAGCAGTAATGATGACATCTTCAGATTCTTAATGATTGGAGCTGGCTTGATTATCGCCATGGTCTTAGGCTATCTAAAGTTTGTCGCTACTAAAAGCAACAGTGAGTGACATTGCTTTTCTAAATTAATTCAATTAGGATAAATTCATAATGTCAAACGATGAAATAAAAAAAATTACAGATGTCCTAAGAACAGTTGTTAAGGAAGAAATAAAGCCGCTAAACGATAAAGTTAGCTATTTAAGCGAAAAGCTAGTTGCAAACACCGAAGAACTAAAGTCAGTCAGCGAACAAGTCGCTACATTAACAGTTAAGGTAGACGGAGAAATTATACCTACTCTAGAAATCCACACGAAGTTGCTTAAAGAGATGGCCGCTTTCACAGAAAAAAATACAAATAATATTAATAGATTGGACAAAAGATTATCAACATTAGAAGCAAACGCAGGCATTCAATCTCCTTCTGAGTTCAATATTGTGGGTTAAATTTCCGACTTGTTGAAATTTCCCGCAAATATTGAGATATTTAATACATGCGCCCCTTCTGGTCTGGTGTCTTTTAATGTGGTCTTATTAATATCCCTATAAAAGTCTACAGTGCCACCGCCGGTGTCGAAATGGATTTAGCATGCTCCATAAAACCAATCTCTCTCCAATCCGCTACGCCAAAGTCTACAGAAAAGACGGCAAAGTACTCTCAATAGACGACATTGTGAACTACACAATTCACAGTAAAAATATTCCCCACAGACTGCAGGCAAAAGGGGATCTATTTAAAAAAACTTTAGAAAAAGGTCCAGACATCAAAAGAACTCTAAAGAAATTAGCTGAATTTGAACAATGAATGGGCATAAATGGCGAAACCTTACTCATGCCTTACTGTAAAAGTCTAAAGCTCTTACATAGTTTATGTACTGTTACCTCATGGATAATTCTGGAATCAAGCAGTTGATTACGCCGGCTGATGAAGCTCAGATCTGCAAAGGTACAGATAAACTATACTCATCACTGGCTAAGCTAAAAGATTCTTATGATAGCGTCTTTGTGTTTGATAATGACCAATTTTTGGGAGTAATCTCTATATATCAAGTTCTATACAAAAAACCACACCCTCTCTATACAAGCTCGGCCAGGGCAGCTGTCAGACCAATCAAAATTACTGAGGATTCCTCTCTGGAAGAGATAGCTTCCTATATGGCAGGAGAGCAGATTTTTACCCTGCCTGTTTTTAAAGGCAAAAAACTAATAGGCACAATAAAAGCTGAATCAATCTTGTCTGAAATCGTCTCTGATAAAAAACTTCTCACAAAAGTATCCAAATTGCTAAAACTATATCCGGCCCGTACCGTTAATTCTGACGAAGAAGTCAAAAATGTCCATGTTTTGCTTAAACAACCACGGCTTCCTGTTGTCATTGTTTCAGACAAATCAGGTAAATTCTTAGGGAGCTTGGATAGGAATAGTTTAATTTCTGCATTTACATATCCTGCCGATAAACTTCGTTTTGGAAAAAACGGCAACCGCCCCACCGATCGTTCTTTCGATGAAGAACATGTCTCTAGTCTCTCAGGATCAATTAACACCTTTATCAACCCAGGTCTTATTTTGGCGAAAGAATCCTCAAGTGAAGATTTAATTATGAAGCTACTTAGTTCCGGGCAGAAGCACGTTTTCAATAAAAGTAACGATAATTTGATTTCTTTCTTATCTTTTGAAAACTTACTCGCAGTCTATGCCGGACTTAAACAGGGCAATCAAATCAACATCACTATAAAAAAACCCACTGAGAACGTCTCGGAATCTGAATTTCTTAAAACATATAACGACATTGAAGCATTCGCCCACAAAATTGATAAGCGGCTTAGCCTGGAGAGGGTAGAGGTTACAGTTGAGGAACCAAAATATCCCAACCATAAAACAGCAGTATTCAATACTACAGTAGTAATAATCCCGTATGGCAAAGGCCACTACGTAGCACAATCAAAAGGGATAGCCTATTCCCAGAGTGTCAAAAGTTCATTAGCGCAAATCAGTAAACAACTCCGCCGCGATAGAGTAAATTATCTCCATCCGGCAAAGAGGGACAAATCCATTTCCCAAATGACCATGGATCTCCAAAACAGCTCTTAACCTAAC
>CAYNRM010000156.1:0-2653 GCA_964399555.1 uncultured Gammaproteobacteria bacterium
CTACATGTCTACGATACTGGCGGGGCATCTGGCGGTTTGATGAGATCGGCGAGTGGGTAGTTGAAGCCAGGTCGTGCAAGCATTTGGCACATCGCACGAAGAGCTTCTTGCGCATATTCCTCGCGAAGTCTCTTGATGCGACGAAACGGGTACGTCGCAACGATACTTGGTTTTGGTGCGACTGACGGAATCATCTCCTTGTCGAACCATAGGCTCGGCCACTTCACATTTTTTTGTGATAGGCGCTTATACACCGTCTCATATCGGACGCGCTCGCCCGGTAAGATCAGATGTGGCAACGTTTTCGTCTCCTCCCAACAAACGGCACCAGTGGGTGAGAGCGAAGCAAGATCGAGAACCTGTAGGCTTCCAATGCGGGCTCGATTTAGCTGAAACTCAAGTATTCCATTCTCGGCCTTATGCATCTCGATGAAGAAGCATTTCCCTGATTTTATCAGGGAAACGCGCCCGGTATCGCTACGTAAGCTGTGTTCGTCCGTGGTAACGAATGGTACCAGCCATGCAGATTCGGTGTCACGGCGGCCATCCGGACGGAGTGCAAGGTCACACGGCTGCCAGAGCAGTATCCACTGCTTACGGAAGCCAGCCTGGGTACCCTCATACTCAAAAATGTCACCGTTGGCGAGCTGGCAATGTTGGAGATTCACTATGTCGCCAGCGACGAAAAATTGCTGCTCGCCGAGTTTAGTCACGAAATCGGGTAGCTGCCGTACCGGTCCGCTGAGTCCGCTCGAATCGGCTTCGCGAATAGCTCGGACCATCCCGGCCATGGCGATAGCGCCGGACGACGGACTGCCACGCTGACCAACGAGAGCCCAAAGACGACCCACGGTTTCCAGTTCAGAGGCGCCTTCGTCTCCCGGACGAGCAAACAGAAGGGCATCGAGGGAACTGACGCTGACCTGTTGTATCGCGCGCCAGCCATCATCCATACGGCACTGGACCTCAGTTCGGCGTTCGGCCAGAATTTCGAGCATCAGTAGATGCGTAAGGATCCGACGCATTTCATACACGAAACGCTTCGCGTCTTGGTCCTGATGAAAGGTAGACTTGGCAAGCACTAGGAATGCCCTGCTCTGCTGTGTCAGCTCTGGAACAGGCTCCTCATTCGTCGCCGATTTTGTAAAGAGTACACAGAAAGCCCGATGACGCGTCGCTTCGGACAGCAGGAGGGAAATGATCCCGCGCCCCATATCGGGACCCCTGTGCTCGCGCGTGAAATCGTTATCGATCAGGTAGAGCGCTCCCCGATCGGCGGCGAGTAAAGAGTCACTCTGCTCCATCCACTGTGCGTGTGAGAGGCGTTTCACATCAAGACCGATTGCGTCGATGAAGAGCGCGCGAACTTCCCTGGACAGTTCATTGCCGGGACGGGCAGCATCCGACAGATCTTCGGTAAGTCGCATCGCAAGATCTTCATCTTGCTCAAGCTGAACTCGTAACTCGGTCAGAAAATCAGACCCAGCCTGGTCGCGAATACGGGCCGCAACTAATGGTAGTGGATCATGGGTGTGAATAATTTGTTCGACCTTCTCCATGATCTGTTCAGTCGTCCAAGCTGTCTCGGCAAACTGATCATCGACCCAAACCACGATACTGATGTCGCACGCCCGAAGCATTGCCATCGCGCCTGACACATCACCAGGAACGACAGGCAGCGTTGCTGCCGGCACAGGATCGTTCATATTGGTCCCGCATTGTTAAAGTTCAGGGAGAAGCGATACCGGCGTCCGTTTTTATTCTTATCTGGCAGCAGCGCGATCGTTCCATCCAAGTCCTGCATGATTTCATCAACAAGATAGAGGCCGATTCCGTGGCCATCTGGCTTTGCGCTGACGAACAATTGAAACAGGATGTCCTCGTACTGCGGATCTACGCCCGGTCCGTTATCCTCGAATGTTACCTCTAGCCCGTTTACAGTAGCCTTGATGGTCGGATCTTTGGTTTTGCTCGTGGCCAACCAGTGCTCACTGTTCCGGGTTAGGTTGTCGAAAATCTGGAAGAAGCGACCGCGATTTATCGTAACGACCCCACTGTTCCCCTGTGGTTGAGCGACGTAAATAATTTTATTCTCGTAGACGGTACGTCGCCGTTCGTCGAAATACTCTCGTATCCCGTCGATCAGCGAAATCTTGGCTTTGCGCTCTCGATGAGCACGCAACATCGGGTTGAGGAACGACAGCTTTCGGTTTATGGTTTCCGCATATGAGCGGATAGTTTCGGACCAGCGCGGAAAGTCGACGTCAGAAGCAATCAGCTTCTGCGCGCGGATGTCGATCTGCCGCGTTTTGTCTACGATACTACTAACAAACGGGTCCACCTCATGTACAAGGCCACTCGCGGCGAGACCGAGGCCGACTAGCTCATTCAGCTCCTTGACCTGCTGCAATAGCTCGTCGGCGCGGGTGCGCAGCCATTCGTAGACAGCGCCACTCCCCTCCATGCCGTCCGAAACGGCGCGAAGTTCATTTTCGACATCGACCAAGCGCTTTGCGGCATTTCCTTGGATCTCAACAATTGGCCGTGTGAACTTGGCGTCGAGTGGCAAC
The DNA here is from genome assembly GCA_964399555.1 of uncultured Gammaproteobacteria bacterium. Classification (GTDB taxonomy): domain Bacteria; phylum Patescibacteriota; class Microgenomatia; order Daviesbacterales; family UBA10151; genus JACPKO01. The sequence goes on from CAYNRM010000156.1 coordinate 2,571, forward strand.
GCTGCGATACGTTCCTGCGCCTTCGCCATGTCCTCCTGCGCCGCGACAGCCGCATCTGTTGCGGCCTTGGTGCGCTTCTGAAC
>CAYNRM010000157.1:0-2637 GCA_964399555.1 uncultured Gammaproteobacteria bacterium
TCACCGACAAAAACTCCCAAGAAGCCTTCGAAATCAAAGTCCACAAAAGAATAGTTGAAATTATAGAACCGACAGATAAAACAATCGATTCTCTCATGCATTTAGAATTACCCGCTGGAGTTGACATCGAAGTCAAAATGTAATGCAAAGACGAGTTGAACAATACCGTGAACAGTCCGTCATAAGCGCTCTTGAAAGTAACCCAGGACTCAGCACAATTTCTGACATAGCAACCATTCTTCGTAGGCGAACAAGATTAAGGTTCACTCCAGAAGTAACCGCAGGGGAAATTGTCAGTACCCTCCACGAATTAATTCCTGAGAAAGTACGATTTACTAATGTGCATAATAATCGTGGGTCATATTTGTATGCTCCTGTCGGTAGAGAACCAAGCGCTAGAGAGCAAAGAGTTGGCTCAGAAAATCTATTTGTCAGAACAGTAAGCAGGCACTGGTATGTCGGCATACTAGGCATTCGAACCTGCGACCTCTAGTCAAACTAATCTATTTCTGCAGAGGGAAGCAGTGAAGTTTTACTTTGTAGTAATGCTTTTAATTGCCTGACCGCTTCTCTGTGTAATCTTGAAAATCTTTCTTGTTTATCCAGACCTTCAGTTATAAGCATGGAATTGATGCTTTCCAGGTTAGCAAGTACGGTTAATTGTTCTATGCTGGCATAATCTCTGATATTTCCGGATGTTGCCAATGCTTGATTGTTCTTTCTCCAATCACTTGCAGTTATCCCGAATAGTGCTAAATTGATAATGTCTGCTTCTTCTGCATACACGATGCCGCGCTTGTTTACAGGCAGAATCGAAGCAGGGATTAGTATTTGTTGGACAGTGGTAGTTTGTATACGCCAGTTAACTTTAGTTAGAAATCTGCGATAATCCCAATGCTCTTGTTCAGATTCCATTTCCTTCAATCGCTGAAACTCCTTAATTAAGTAGAGTTTAAATTCCGCACTTAACCAACTCCCAAACTCAAAAGCGATATCTTTATGTGCAAAAGTCCCTCCCCTATATCTCCCAGGCCGTGAGATTAATCCTATCGCTTCAGTATTATCGATCCATTTCCTGGGAGTAAGATGAAAACTATTAAGACCAACTTGTTTTTTAAAGGTCTCGAATCCGCTACCTTTAAAATCAGGATTATTTAAAAGCTCCCATACTCCCAAAAATTCAACCGTATTACGGTTCCTCATCCAGCTATAAATTGCCACATCACCGCCATAGTTTTTAACCATATCTGTCAGGCATATATAATCCTGGCCGCGATGTTTAATTATGCGTATTGCTGTGTCTACTACAGTAATCTCATTTCTTTTTAACTTCATATTCTAATACTTTCTATTTTAAATATTAAAATATGTAATGATTAAAATCAAGCAAAACAAACAGGGAAAACTAGTTCTGGCATTGCTTGCATTTACGCACGAGCTTATGGTAAACTTCCTAAACTACATGCATAAAAGCTTGTTGATTTAAAGAAGAATAATTTTCAGTCAGTCGCGCGTCGGAATTGAGACTAAAGATACGGCGATTCTAAATAGAAGCGATTACTGAAGTGGGCACCAGACAACTGGGCTCACTTTTTTTCTGTTAAAAAAAATGATAAACACATTACTTGGTATTAAAAAAGAAATGACCTCTTCCTATGATGCTCGTGGTCGAAGAGTCGCGATCACAAAAGTCGTAATCTCTCCTAACTTCGTAACTCAAGTTAAGACCATCGACAAAGACGGATACAACGCTGTGCAAATCGCTACCGGCATGAAAAAGAGTGTTAAAAAACCACAACAGGGTCACTTCAAAAAAGCTGGCGTTGCTGAAAATTTAAGATTCGTTAAAGAAACTAGGACTTCTGAAGACGAAGGCTTAACCGCCGGAACCGAAATCGCAATTAATAAAGTTTTAAGGAAAGGTGATGAAGTCAAAGTAACCGGTACAGAAAAAGGTCGCGGATTTCAGGGAGGCGTTAGACGCCACGGATTCCACGGTGGACCAAAAACTCACGGTCAATCCGACAGACACCGAGCACCAGGATCTATCGGAACCGGTACAACACCAGGCCGCGTACTCAAAGGTAAAAAAATGGCTGGACACATGGGTAATGAGACTGCTACCGTCATGAAGCTGGAAGTCATCGCAGTTAACAAAGCCGAAGGCATAGTCTCAATTAAAGGCGCCATCCCAGGTCCTTACGGAGGACTAGTAAAAATAATCAAAACCGGAGTCATCAAAGGCTACGTCGCTCCACCTGAAGAAAAAGAAGATGAAGAAGAACTACCTTCAGATGTAGAACAGATGGCAGCCGGAGACACTACTGAAGTTCCCGAAGAAGCTAAAGCTCCTGAAAGGGACGCTGAAGCAACAGCAGAAGCACCTGCAACTGAAGCACCGGCCGAAGAAGTCAAAGAAGAGGAGACTAAATAATGGCCACACCAAAAAAAGAAACTACAATCAAAAAAGAACCAGTCAAAAAAGTCGCAAAAACTGAAAAAGTGACAGCCTCAGCTGTCATCCCGAGCGAAGTCGAGGGATCTGTAAAAACAACCAAGATTGCCGCGTCACCTTCGGCTCCTCGCAATGACAAAGAGAGTTCTGGACTTTCTGTCACTATGTTCTCTCTTCTAGGT
>CAYNRM010000158.1:0-2623 GCA_964399555.1 uncultured Gammaproteobacteria bacterium
TGGGGGTCGAATTCGGGGTAGATGCCGTGAGTTGGGTGCAGGTCTGAGGCGGGCCAGTAGGGGTTATTTTGGGTGGTTGTAAACTTTACTAAATCTCCGGGTTTGATGGTTATTTCTTGTGGAGAAAAACCGTTTTCATTTAGGATTACCTCGTGGATTTGTCCTTTAGGGAGTGAGGCGGTATTGCTTTGAGAATTATTTGAAGTGGTGGAATAGAAATAGGTGAAGATGAGGCAGAGGATTATTAGGGAGAGGGCGAGAGTGATGAATAGGGAAGTTTTTTTGTTCATTGCAGCTGGTATTGAGTATATAATAGTAGTTCCAAATGAGAAAGTTTTTAACTCCTAAACTCTTCGTGATCTTTAAAGGCAGGCATTTGTTACGCAAAAAAATTTTCTCTCTGTCAATGTTAACAGTTATTGTTTTCCTATTAAGTTTAGTATTTTTTGGGTTAGGTTTTAGGCTTGGGATTCTCCAAGATTTTAATTTACAGAAGAAACCTCTTTCGGGCTCAGTAGATAGTGTGGTTGAGATTTGTAGGGATAATCTGGGCTGGAGGGATTGTTATGGTAGGCAGATAGCGAGGTTGAATTATCAGATGGATTTTAAGGATACTTTGGAGATTTTGAAGGGTATTGCGGAAGTTGATGCAAAAACCCGGGATTGCCATTTAATTTCTCATAGGATCGCGGCTTCTGAGGTTGATAAAGCACCTGAAGACTGGATTAAAATTTTTGATTATGTTGACCAGACTACCTGCAATAATGGATTTGTGCATGGAGTTTTGGAAGGTCGGAGTAAGTATGATTCAAGTTTAGTTCTGGATGAGAAAACTATCCCAAGTATTTGTAAACAGATAGAGGATAGGACATCAGCCAGGGTGGGAAAGACGAGAGAGGGGGCGGATGATGCTTGCGCCCATATTATTGGGCATATATTACTAGCACAGGAGGATGCGATGACGAAAAATGCGGTTGAGATTTGTAGCAAGATTCCCCATGATATCAGAACAGGCTGTTTTGACGGGGTGTTCATGGAGAATATAACCCGGGAGAATTTGGAGGCGCATGAGGTGGCGCAGAAATTAGAATTAACAAAGGAGGAGAGCTTAGGTCTGGAGGATAATTGCCGTAGCTTTGAGGGGGCAGCGGGGAGAAGCTGTTGGCGGGAGTTGGCGCATATATATACGGTGATAGGGCATAATGATCCGAATGAGGTTTATCCGCTTTGTTATCAGACTCCAATTCAAGCTTATGCTAATGAATGTTATATGCACTCCATTAATTTAATGATTTTATCTGATAATTATTCTGATCAGAACTTGACTGATACCTGTAAACATTATTGGAATAGTGAGGATAGATCAAAATCTTGCATTAGCCGGTCACTGGTTCCGCTTTTGGGGAGTTCGGTGGATTTTATTGATAGGGCTGCGGTATTTTGTGATTCTGCACCTTTGGAATATAAGCAATTTTGCTACACTAAGATTGGGCAGGAGATTAAACCCAGGACATCGCCCGAGAGAAGAGTTGAATTATGCGGAAGGGTGCCTCAAGAGTTTTTCAAATACTGCAATTTAGAAAATTAAAGTTAGTTTATCTGGCATTGATTGCAGTTCTATTAAGCGGAGGTTTTTTTAGCCTTAGTTTTCGGAGTCCGGCGGAGAACTCATTAGATATGGCTAGTAAAATTAATACACAATGCCGTGATGATTCATCGAACAGGTGCTTGAAAAGTTTTTTTGCAGATTTTGCTAAAGAGAACAGTTTTAATCAGACAAAACAAGTGCTTGATGCTTTGCAGGAAATAAATCCAACTACCAGGTATTGCCACCCTTTTGCTCATGTGATTTCAATTGCTGAGGTGGAGAAGAACGCGGAGGGGTGGTTGGATGTTTTTTCTTATATCCCTGAATCGGAGTGTTCGTATGGGTATTTTCATGGAGTGATTGAGGGGAAGTATCGGTCAGATCCTGATTTTTTAATTGATAGTGGATTTATTGAATCAGTTTGTTCAAGGGATTTAAAGAAGAGTGGATTTTCCAGAAGCTGTGCTCATGCTTTCGGGCATGTAGTCTTGGTTCAAGAGGAGGGGAGTATAGAAAATGGTTTGGGTATTTGTGAGAAGTTGCTGCCGGATTTAAATAATCCATGTCTTCAAGGGGTGTTTATGGAAAATATTCAGAAGGATAACTTGTCAGAACACGGAATTAAGGATAGAGAAACATGGGACGTTAATTTTCTTAATACAGAAATTGCTTATTGTAACCAATTTAACGGAAGCAAGCAGAATGAATGCTGGAGAAGTTTAGGGCCGGTAATCAGGGCTGTTTCGGAAGTTGATAAGGCAGTTCTGGTTTGCCAGGACGCACCGGAGTATTTATCGCGGCGTTTTTGTACAAGGGAGGTTTTAGGGTCTGAACTTGTTTTTCAGTTTTCGCAGTCAGGTGAGGAAGAGAAATATAGTGATGAGTGTTTGTTTTTAAGTGATCAGAATCAAGAATATAGAAACTGTATGAAAGACTTAATCAGTTATGTCATTCTCACGTCAGCTTCATATAAGAGTGAAATGCTCAGGTATTGTGAAATAGTGTTAGCTAAAGACAGGGAAGATTGTATAAGTA
>CAYNRM010000159.1:0-2612 GCA_964399555.1 uncultured Gammaproteobacteria bacterium
CTGAAATAGCATACAAAATCATTTTCCCGTCCTGTCCCACTCCGTCTATCTCAATTTCTTTAGCGTTTACAATAAATTTTGAGACAACCACCGGATAATCCCCTGAAACTTCTGCTGCATTTTCTAAGTACTGTTTTAGTTGGGAGGAATCATTCGCTACATTCATCGCCGCCCCTGATAAAACGTATGAAGGCCTTACCAAAACCGGGTATCCTACAGTCTTAGCAAAGCTAAGTGAATCACCAACATTATCAAAACTCCCCCATTTTGGTTGTCTAATTTCTAGATCATCTAATAACTTTGAAAATTTCTTCCTGTTCTCAGCTTTATCAATATCCTGAGGATTTGTCCCAAAAATTCTCATTCCATAATCATATGCTTTCAGTGCCAAATTATTTGGAACCTGTCCGCCAAAAGCCAAAACTAACTTTGCAGTTTTCTCTATTTCATAAATATCGCAAACTCTCTCAAATGAGAGTTCCTCAAAATAAAGTTTGTCTGCATTATCAAAATCAGTTGAAACAGTTTCCGGATTACAATTTACAATGATAGTTTGATAACCCTGCTCCCTCAAAGTCTGCGCTGCTGTTACTGCCCCCCAATCAAATTCCACAGAAGAACCAATTCTATAAGGCCCAGATCCTAATACAATCGCTTTTTTAGTTTTAGAATCTGCTGTTTCCCTCGACTCCTCGGACTCAGAGCCATGATATGTCAAATACAAATAATTAGTTTCTGCCGGGAATTCCCCCGCTAAAGTATCAATCTGTTTTATCACTGGCATTACTCCCCATTTCTTTCTCAGATTTCTTATTTCTTTTTCCGGAAGTGAAAAGCTTAAAGCCAACAGTCTATCAGAAAATCCTAATTTCTTTGCTTGAATAAAAGTTTGCTTCTCTTTGGATAGTTTTTTCCTACGTAGTAAATCTTCAAATTTAGCGATCTCTTCAACCTGATATAAAAACCATTTATCAATTCCGGTTGTCGTATAAATATCATCAACAGAAGCCCCATTTTTAAAACTCTCCGCCACTGCAAACAATCTTTTTGTATGCGGTGTTAAGCTCGACTCTTGGCTCTTGACTCTTGACTCTTGCAACAATCCATCCTGACCAGTCTCCAACATTCTAACCGCTTTTTGCAAAACCTCCGGAAAAGACCTTCCTATACTCATAACTTCCCCAACCGCTTTCATCTCCGAACCAATTTGACTTAAACTTCCCTCAAATTTTTGCAAATCCCATCGCGGCATTTTCAAAACAATATAATCCAAAGCCGGTTCAAAAAATGCTGAGGTTTTTTTAGTAACTGCGTTTCTTAAATCAGTTAAATTTTTACCTAATGCCAGTTTTGCAGCAACATATGCCAGCGGATATCCAGTCGCTTTTGAAGCCAGTGCCGACGAGCGGGAGAGTCTCGCATTAACCTCAATCACCCGGTAATCATTAGATGTCGGGTTTAAAGCAAATTGAATATTACATTCCCCGACAATCTTTAACTGCTCAATAACTTTAAGTGAAATTTTCCGAAGGAAATGGTACTGATAATTATTCAAAGTTTGCGACGGCGCTACCACAATACTTTCTCCGGTGTGAACTCCTAAAGGATCAAAATTCTCCATATTACAAACCGTAATCTTAAATCCATTTCTATCCCGAACTACCTCATACTCAACTTCCTTCCAATGCTTCAAATATTCTTCAACCGAAATTTGCGGGGCATTTGCCAACGCAATTTCAACTGCCTTTTTAAATTGCGGCATGTCTTCTACAAAAGTCGACCCCAACCCGCCTAAAGAAAAACCAGAACGAATCATCAGTGGAAAACCAAGTTTTTTAGCCAGTTTCAAAGCTTGTTCCGCAGTCCTGGCAAATCCCCCACTTGGAGTTTTTACTCCAATTGAATCCAATTCCCGGGCAAACAATTCTCTATCTTCTGTAACTTCTATACTTTTAACAGGAGTTCCCAAAACCTTAACGTTATATTTTTTCAAAGTCCCATTTTTATCAAGCTCCAGTCCGCAATTAAGCGCCGTTTGTCCCCCAAAGGATAACAATATTCCGTCAGGTCTCTCTTTCTTAATAATTTCTGTAATAAAATATGGATCAACTGGCAAAAAATAAATCTTATCAGCCAAATCTTTCGAGGTCTGAATTGTCGCAATATTCGGATTAACTAAAACTGTGCGAGTCCCCTCCTCTTTCAAAGCCTTCAAAGCCTGTGATCCCGAATAATCAAACTCCCCAGCTTGCCCAATTTTCAATGCACCAGAACCAAGCAATAATATTTTTTTCGTATCTCCTATCTCGTATCTCGTATCTCTCATAAGTATGTCAAAAACTCATCAAATAAATAATCTGCGTCAACTGGCCCTGGTGAGGCTTCTGGATGAAACTGTATCGACATAAAAGGTTTAGTAGCATGTCTTATCCCCTCATTAGTTTCATCATTCAAGTTCTTAAACCATTCTACCCATCCAGGTTTTAAAGTTTTAGTATCAACTGCAAACCCATGATTTTGTGAAGTGATCAAAGCCTTGTGATTAACAACGTCAAACACCGGTTGATTCTGCCCCCGATGACCAAATTTCAGTTTATACGTATCAGCTCCCG
>CAYNRM010000160.1:0-2599 GCA_964399555.1 uncultured Gammaproteobacteria bacterium
GATCATAATGCTCCAAGGCCGTACTCACAAACCCAAGTTGTTAATGATTTAATTGCGAGTCCTAAGCCTACGGCGCAGGATGTCATTGTAGACAGGAGTAAAACTAATAACCTGCCTTTGGTACTTTCTGCTTTAGCAATTGTTTTAAGCGGATTTGCTTTAGGAATTAACCTAAGGAAAGGTTAGTTGTTGGAAAGTGCGGTTTGAGTCTATAATCTCAGGGCGGCATAAAAACCGTCCTGAGATGAAAAATTTTTTTAATTTAGTCTGTTTAGTAATAATTTTAATGTTTCCATATTCTGTTACAGCGCATTCTATTGGACAACCACCTTATTTCAAGGTTAACGGAATCTTTACTGACTACTACCCAGTCCCCTCCTCTTCTTTAGCGGATTTTAAATTGCCTCAGGATATTGCTACGGGGGTGTTTCTGATAAATACTCCAATTGATTTTGAGATTGATCCCGCCTTATTGCCCGTACCTGCTGAAATCGTAGATAAAACAAAGTTTTTGTGGGAATTTGGGGATGGAGAAAAAGCTGAAGGATTAAAAAACTCGCATACTTACCTAAAACCTGGTACATACTTTTTGGACATCTATGCTGATTCAGAGGGAGGATTTGAGCCGCAGCTTTTGCAGTCAACTGCAATAAATATTATGCCTTATAAAGATTATATATTGCCTAAATCGGTAATCACGGTTAACGGAAAGGAGTCGAGTGACCCACTACTAGATCTTATTGATGTGAATTTTACAGGAAAGCAGAAGTTTAATGGGAATAGATCTGAGGCGGGATCCAGCTCGATAGTCGAGTATTTCTGGGACTTGGGGGATTTGAATTATGCAGAGGGGAAAGAAATTATTTTTGCATATGATGAGAATCCTTACACTGTTTTCCCGGTTCTAAGAATTAAGACTAAGGACGGTTTTATTGCTGATTCTTTTGTACAGATTAAAGATGAGAGCGCATTTTCACAATCAGATTCAGGACTTATAGGCACAAAGAATCGATTGTCTGAGTGGAAATGGATTATTGGGGCTGTAGTAGCGTCTTTATTATCAGCCGGAATTTTGACCTGGATTTTGAGTAGATTTCTTAAGAAATGAAAGAGTTTAAGCCAACTAAAGTACAGCTGACTTTAGCTTACGGTAGACCAATTCCAGATATTATTGCGCCGGACCTAAGGATACTTTTTTGTGGGATAAATCCGGGACTGTATTCAGGGGCGACCGGGCGGCATTTTGCGAGGCCGGGGAATAAATTTTGGAAGGCATTACATCAGGGAGGTTTTACAGACAAACAGTTGAGTCCTTTTTCGGGAGATGAGCTTTTGGAGAAGAGGCTTGGTGTAACGAACTTTGTTAATAAAACCACTGCCAGGGCTGATGAACTTAACCCGGAAGACTATTCTAAAGGCGCCGCGATTTTAAGAGAGAAGATAGAAAAGTACAAACCTAAAGTCCTGGCAATTCTAGGTGTGGGGGCTTACAGAATAGGATTTAACAATCCTAAAGCAAAGACCGGCCTTCAACCTGAGAGAATTCACGGCGCATTTATTTGGGTGCTTCCTAATCCAAGCGGCTTGAATGCGCACTTCCAGTCTTCGGATTTCGCAAAACTTTTTAGAGAGCTTTGGGAGTTTTCAAATACACTTGGGTGAAAACTTGTTTAAAGAAAAAGGGGCGGTTATAATATGCTCATCCAATGGAGACTAACCTCGAGCCGCAGCAGTCAATGGATCTACTTGTTATTGGTTTAACTGCTTCCTCAATTATTGCCGGATTTTTAATTGGCGTGTTCACAAAGCAGCGCGTTTTGCTTAAGAAAAGAGAAGACCAGCTTAAGGAAATTATTCAGAAAGAGCGCAAAGCGCGTGAAGAGGCTGAGGATGCTATACGAGCCCGGGATGAGTTTTTGCAAATTGCATCACACGAACTCAAAACACCCTTAACTACTATTATCTTGCGAATCCAATCAACCTTAGATAGTATTTTAAACCAGTCTTTAGCAAATTTTTCGGGAGAGAAGTTAGTGTCGTCTTTAAATATTGCTCATGATCAGACTAGAAGACTGCAAAATTTGATTAAAGATTTACTTAATTTTTCTTTAATCACGACCGGAAAATTGGAGCTGGAACTTAAAGAGGAGAACTTAACTGAGTTTATTAAATCAGCGGTTAATAGATTTGAAGACCATTTGACTGTTGCGGGGAGTAGTTTAAAGCTTGAAGCCACTGAGGATATTAGAGGATTATGGGACCAGGTGCGTTTAGATCAGGCATTTTCTAATTTGCTGACGAACTCAATAAAGTATGGAGAAGGCAGTCCGATTGAGGTTACGGTTAAAAAAGAAGGTGATAAGGCTAAAATTACGGTTGCAGATAGTGGAATTGGGATCGATCCGAAATTGCAGAAGATGGTTTTTGAAAGATTCAAGCGGGGTACAACTGACGGGAAATTTCAGGGATTAGGAGTCGGTCTGTTTATTGTGAAGCAGATTGTTGAGGCACATGGTGGGAAGATTTATGTCAAAAGTAAATTAGGCGAAGGTTCTAAGTTTACTATTGAATTACCTATTAGAAAACATACTGAATTAGT
>CAYNRM010000161.1:0-2556 GCA_964399555.1 uncultured Gammaproteobacteria bacterium
GCGAAGGTTCTAAGTTTACTATTGAATTACCTATTAGAAAACATACTGAATTAGTCCCGAGTGTGAGGAGTGGAGCACTTGTAGTTCATCAGAGTTAACTCTCCTATTTAGAAACAGTAGAACCGGTCGCTTGGTAGAATTTAAATTCATAGTTGCCTTTTAATTTTGGCAAAGTAAGTTTGCACGATCCTTTTTCCTTTGGTGTTGAGTCATTTCGGGGAAAAGCACTGGTGCAGTTTGCGGTATAGACCCACTTTAAAAGGGATTTTCTGGAGGAATCAGTGTAGACGCTAATGACCTCTATCTTGTCATATACACTTGCTGCCGGTACAATATCCCAGGAAACTGTGGCGCGGTAATGATTTTTGATAGTTTCCAGACTAACGGAAAATTGCGGTTTGGAGACTGGAACTAAGCTTGGAGAAGGAGTTGGTATGCCTGAACAGCTGTTCCCGGAGCCGATATTGATTTGTGCATTAGTTACGCTATTTAAAACATCGGAGATTGTTGAGTTTTCCACTATATTTGAATCCGATGTTTTAAAAGTATCGTTGGGGTCAAAGTCGAAACTTATGGTTGCTATTTGCTCCTGAGTCTGAGGATTTATTTTCAATTTAACAGATGCTAATTTTCCGGAGCCGCTGATGGGGTTGGTAGGAGATGCCAGTCCAGTTATCCGGACCACACCTTTAACATTATCTATGGAATTTCCCGGATATGAAGGATAAACCATACCATTCTCGACACTCTGAACAGTTACAATTTCAGGGTTATATTTTAGAACTGCATCAGTACCGTTAGTCAAGAAAAAGCCGGTGGTAACGTTGATATTTAAACTAACCTCACAGCCTTTATCAACCCGCTGTATCGAAGGCTCCAGAACTAGAGTGGCTTCGTCCTCACTTGATGCTTTAGGAAGAAAGCTGGTGTAGTTTTGAAGGAGAAATACTCCAAGACTGATACCTGCCAGTGCGATAATAACAAATAATAAAGAGGCGACTCCGGACTGAGAGATTTTAAATTGGGTCACAACTTATATTAACTCAAAATTACCATAGCCTGTCAACCTAATTGATGAGCCTTTACAGAACTCTTACAGGCTTTATTCAAAAATTGTGTTAGTATTAATGTCATGCCTAAATTGACTCTGCTATTACTCTTTATGGCTTTTATTCTTCCAACTTCTGCGCTTGCCAAAGTCGAAGTGAATATTTCAAATAATTTAGATGGTTCAAATAATAGTGTTAAAGTTAATTCCAAAGCCTCAACAAATTATCAATCTTCGAACTCAGGAACCAGCGGGACGACCCATATAACTATCGATAATAATGGCGAAAAGAAAGAATATCATGGAAGTGGTGGAAATGTGAAAATTAAATCTTCCGACGGAAAAAGCACTGTTTCTGTTAGTAATAATTCGGTTACGACAGATACTAATATAACTTCAAATACTACTGTAAACTCGAAGACTAATATCACTGTCAATTCCAACACTTCAGACTCTTCACCCTCTGCTAAACCAGAGGCTACTGTAGCTGGTATATTTAAAGATAGTTCGCAGGACTTAGAAACTAAATCAGGGCTTTGGGCATTTATTAAAAGAGAGATTTCCGAATTGTTTAAATTATTTAGCTAGTGTGATCATTTTTGGAAGCTGAAATTTAAAGTATTTTTCCTGACATTCCTCTTTACAGAAAGTTAATCTAGTTTCTTTGTCTTTACAGTTTTCGCAGCAAATATAATGGTAATGGCAGATGTCGTATTCGCAGTTTGTGTAGGAATCTGCGGGAGTGTTGCAGTGGTAACACTTCCCTACTATTTCATGGTTAGGATCCTCAGTATTGAAGCCAACTGTTAGCCGGTTATCGAAGACATAGAGTTTGCCTTTGAAATAGGAATTCGGATATTTTTCCATATAAGTTTGGATCCCGTCTTTTAATTGATATACATCTTTGAATCCATTTAGAATAAGGAAACCTGAGGCTTTTTCGCATCTAACTCCCCCGGTGCAAACAGTTACTATTGTTTTAGTTTTTAAGTTTTCAAGTTGTGGTAATACAGAGGGCAGGTCGTAGAAATTATGGAGGCCGGAAAAAATTGAGTTTTCAAAATAGCCGGAAGAATATTCGTAGTCGTTTCGCATGTCGACTGTGTAGAACTCTTTGCCTTCCTTGAACCATTTGTGAAGTTCATCAGCGCTTAAATATTTACCGGTGACTTCATTTGGATTTATCGGTTGGCGGGCGGCGACTATTTCGGGGCGGGATTTTACTGATAACTTAGGGAAGCCATTACCGTCGCCCTGGCTTTTTTTGAAATTGATGTTTTGAAAGCGAGGGTCTTTTTCTAGTTCCAGGATGTACTTTTCAGTGTCCTCAGTAAGGCCCTCGAGTGTGCCGTTAATCCCCTCTCTGGCAACAATTATTCTGCCTTTTAAATTGAGTTTCGTGCAAAGTTCTTTTTGTTCATCTCTTAGTTTTTCCGGATCTTTGATTGTTACGTACTTATAGAAAAGCAGCACCTGGTAATTATTTTTCATGAGGGAAATTATATCAC
>CAYNRM010000162.1:0-2518 GCA_964399555.1 uncultured Gammaproteobacteria bacterium
GTTAAGGACAATATGCGATCCTTTTTTAAAGAAAGAAAATCTTGGTAAGTGTTTATATTGGGCTGTTCACGCGATGTTATTTAATTCATCTAAGCTAGAAACTAGAGCTATTAGTTTTTGCAAAAATATCGATAAATCGCTGTCGACAAACTGTTATGAAACACTAGGCAGGCAGCTAAGTAATTTTTTTACAACAGAGGAACAAGAGATTCTATGCTCGTCTGTTCCTTCAGATAACAAAGATAGGTGTGTATGTCCTAAATGCGAAAGGCCTGCTGTAAAAAAAACCAAATCAATACAAATTTAAGTTAGGAGTTATGTTGCCTTATACGAAGTTACGACTAATAATAATATTTTTTTTGTTGTCTCTTGCATTCGTAGTTATTTTTAATCAAACCTCGTTAAATTAGGTTGATAATGTCGGAACGAATGCTGCTGAAAAAATAGTGGGTAAATGTGTCAAGGAAATTGATTGGAGTGAGTGCTATGGCGAAGGACTGGCAGCATTAAACAAATCTGTAGAGTTTTCGGTAACTTTGATGACGCTTTATAATATTAAAAAGGCTGATCCGAAAACACAAGACTGCCATTTAATAGCGCACAGGATCGCACTTGATGAATCTTCGAAAGAAGGGGATATATGGAAAAAGATTATTAGTGTTGTAGCAGCTGATGATTGCTCGGGAGGGTTTTTCCATGGTGCGTTGGAGGGGTTAATATTGAACGATCCGGATTTTAAATTGAACGGTATGCAATTTGAAAAATTATGTTCTCAAATCCCTGAGCAAAAATATATTTCGGTTGTCCAAAGCTGTATTCATATGCTCGGACATATCTCGGTAATTGAAAATAATACGGACATTCCCTCCTCAATTGATATTTGTAATTCATTACCGGATGCAGAATCTCGGTATAATTGCTATGGCGGTGTTTTTCATGAGAGTATAAATCGTGATAGCTTAGTTTTGCATGGGCTTGCCCAAAAACTAGATTGTAATACTGCTGTGATGAATGAGCAGATGTCATTTTGTTCTGGATACAAGAATGGACCTGCTCAAGCTTGTTGGCAAGAGGTATCACATTTTTTTATCTGCGATACTCTAGATCCAAAAGATATCTATAATCGCTGTAATAAAGCTCCAAATGAAGAATACCGTCTTGCCTGTTATTTGGGTATAGTTGGAGATCTTCCTGCCAATCCGCAATTTGATATGTTTAAATTGGGTCAGCTATGCGACCTGGATAATGATAATGCAAAAAGTAAATGTATTAGAATTGTGGTTGACTCACTACTTAACTTGCATCCAGAGTATAAAGACAGAGCAGTGAAATTCTGTAGAGTTTTATCAGGCCAGAACCAATTTTTTTGCAATGAGCAAATCAAAGCAAACTCTCTATAGTAGCCCGATATTGCAGAAGTCTAGAATGGTTTGTAGTTTAAATGTTTGTCGTTTATGCTCTATATCGCAACTGACCTTTAGCTAGATGGACTTCCCCGTTTAATGCGCCAGCACTAATGACAACGGTGTTATTTGGTGTAGTATTGGGTAATGATAATCTTTGTTGGAATTGTCCCAGGCCAATAACAGCTTCACTACCTGATGATGAGATCGAGAGGGTAGGAAAACGAACACTGTAGAGACCATCATTCTCGGGCGAGGGTCTCGAAATATATATTTCGGATTCTGTGTATGGGGTGTCATTCTTACCATCATTAAAGGCGGCTAGATACAGTGCTGAGGTGTGGTCGATCTTATCGTTGATAGTTACTAGCGGGTCCCCCCGCCTCACAAGAAGAGCCAAGTCTCCGGGAAAAATACCTACCCCTGGGAAACGGCTATGGCCTTGCAGTCCAGATACAAGCTCAATTATTACAGCGCGGTATTCTCGATCTTCTGGGTCAAGTCCGTTATGAATGCTTATGAAGCTTTCGACGAATGGATGTCGCTGTCCGGGCCGGGGGATGGGTAAGCCCATTTCTTTTGCAGATTCTACAGTGAAAGGAAATTTACCTCCAAATTCAAGATCGTTAAGTGTGAGACTAAAATTGTAAGGTGACTTGAACCGCATTACTTCCATTGTCACTTGGTTGTTCAAGGACGCTAGATCAAATGGTGGTATCTCTTGATCTCGGTATAAAGGGGGTCTTTCGGCAATCCTGTCGGGGGATAGTACTGAAGGAGCTATCGCTGCAGCAAGAGCTGTTAAGCCTAGTCGAAGGAACTGGCGTCTCTTTGGGGATGGTGGTTCTGCTTTTTCAGTATTGTTGCTTGCCATGTAGGGTTAAGGTAACATAGTAAATTTTGAGAAGTCAACTGCTAAATGTTAGTTGTAAAAAATACGATTATTGAATTGAGAATTCTTTCTAAAGATTTAGTGCGATTTGCAATAGATTAACTCCGTCATGGCATTCTGTATAGTGAGATTCAGTTAACTCTAAGCAAAATTTATCTGCTCTATTTCTGACGGAGAGATCAGTATAAAGTAGCCAAGCTGCGCCTGAGCGGCAAATTATTTC
>CAYNRM010000163.1:0-2515 GCA_964399555.1 uncultured Gammaproteobacteria bacterium
ATTAGTACTTAGATTATCCAAAACATCATTTAAATTATTGTTTTCCTTTTTAGAGAAAGAGATTATTTTAAAAATATCGATCGGGTCAAAATTGAAAACGTCAATTTGCAACATCTTAGCCAGGTAAGTTTCAGATCCAAAATTATTTACGGCACCGAGAATTATTAATAATTTAGAAACCCAAAGATCTGAGAGAACATCGAGATCGGCATCGATGACGTATTGAATATCAGCCCGTTTCAAAGAGTCCGCGAATTCAGAGAGGTCGAAGTTTCTTCTGCCTAAAACGGCAATCTCTTTAGGTTCGACGCCTGATGTGATAAGGGTTTTTATTCTCTCAGTTAGAAACTCAAACTCGCCATAGTGGTCCTCCAGAATTGCCAATTTAATGTTTTCCGGTGTTTTTTCTTTGGCTGCTACCAGAGCAACTTGAGTAAGAATATTGGCGCTGACGTTATTTGAGATAAATGATGAGGAAGCATCAAGAATGGTTTGATGGGAGCGATAGTTTTGAGAGAGGTTGATTAGTTTGGCATCGGGATACATTTGTTTAAAGTAGAGAAAGTTTTCTAAAGAAGCTCCCTGAAAACGGTAGATGGCCTGCTTTTCATCCCCTACAACAAATAGATTTGGTATCTCGTAGAATCCGGATATTAATTCAACTAAGCGGTTTTGTGAGGAGTTCGTATCCTGGTGTTCATCTACTAGGATGTATTGATATTTTTCCTGAAGTTGAAGCAATAGACTTTTATTTTTCTCCAAAACTTTTATGACTTCAATTAACATATCGTTGAAATCATATTTTTTGTTATCTAAAAGGGAATTCTGGTAGCTTTCATAGATTTTGACGAACTCTTTTAGCTTTTCAATTACCTTAAGTTCGTCCTGATATTTTCCTTTCATTTGGCCTTGATACTTACCTTTTTTGTGATAGAGATCACCCAAAGACACAAAGTTTGCCTGCTTTTTCTCTATCGCAGTTTTTAGTCCTTCGGAGGTAATTGATTCTTTTTTGAGATCGTTAATTGCCTGAAGGGAATCACGGACATAGAATAAAGGTTCGCCCCAGGGTTTTAAAAGCTTGAGATCTGTTTTTTTTATAATTTCTTCTATCAGTTCGATTTGCTCAGCTTCGATTATGCTTTCGGCGGCTAGTAAGTTATCGAATTCTTCAGGGAAGTTTTGAATTATGCTATTCCCGAAGGAATGGAAGGTGGATATTTCGACTCTAAAACCGGGAGTTCCGATGATTTCAGTTAATCTTTGTCTCATCTGGAAAGCCGCAGACTCAGAGAAAGTTAGAGCCAAGATGTTCTCCGGATTGGTCTGACTACTTAGTAGAATATTGGCGATTCGTAAAGTGAGTATTTGAGTTTTACCTGTACCCGGGCCAGCGATTACCATAACGGGACCTTCAGTGGTGTCGACGGCTTGTTTTTGCTCGGGATTTAGTTTTTTGTATTGTTTGGTATAGGTTGGGGTGAGCATTGGAAGCAAGATTATACAGGGTCGAGGTTGATTGTTTTATTGCTAGATTTTTTAAAGTAAGAGCAGGGCGGCGGCGCCTAGGATTAGGAGGCCGACTCCGACTCCGCCGATGATTAGAGTTTGGTCAAAAATTCCAGCTGGGGGCAGGGTTGGTTTTGGTGCTGGGGCTTGGCAGCAGGCGGCGTCGCCGGGGCTTCTGTAGCATTGGCTTTGGAATTCTGATTTGGCGCAGAAGTTGACGCCGACTGAGGTTTCGACACAGATGAATCCTGCCTGGCATGGGAGGGTGGTACTACATCCTTGGACACCACAAGCAATTGGAGGAGGTGGAGTTGGAGTAGGAAGTGGCGTGGGTGTAGGAGTTGGAAGTGGTGTTGAGACCGGAGGTGGAGCTACAGGAGGTGGAGCTACAGGAGTAGGAGCTGGGGTTGGAGAGAAGAAGCCGTCAGCTTCGCAGAGTAGAGTATCTTCATTGGTGCCTCCGGTGGTGCCGCAACTATTGATTGCTGAAACTTCGCATTTATAAGTTCTGCCCTGGACTACGGGGAATGAAGATTTAACTGTTGGGGCATTTACAGTGGTTGTAGCGATATTGGCGCCGGTTTCGATTTCGGTTACCTTAACACTGTATTTGGTGGCACCTGAGACAGGTTCCCAGACACAGCCGGCTTTGTCAAACTGGCATTGCTCGGCTCCACCATTTGCGCCTTCGCATAAAGGATAGCTTAAGGTGACAGTTGAAGGTGTCCCAGGGGCTGGACAGGAAGCGCCTGCTCCCCCGCCTGCGCCACTTGTGCTATTTGCTGTTGAGTTGCTGTTTTGCTGGGCTTGGGAGGAAAGGTTTTGTCTATTGAGGACCAGATAAGTTCCTCCCCCGATTGCCAAAAGTAAGACGATTACTATGACTATAGATATTATTACTTTATTGCTCATATTGGCAGTTTAAATTAGCATACAACATATTGCCTCCAACTAAAACAATGTTTCATCAAATTTCCACATTACAAAACGACAGTTGTCGGTATCC
>CAYNRM010000164.1:0-2496 GCA_964399555.1 uncultured Gammaproteobacteria bacterium
CAAGAATCATCCTGGATAATTTAGCCTCCAAAGTATCCTGAATCACCCGCCTCAAAGGCCTCGCCCCAAGCATCGCATCAAACCCGATAACCGATAACTTATCAATAACTTCATCTCTAAATTCAACTAAATACCCTTCTTTCTTAAGCATATTCTGCAATCCCTTAAGTTTAATAACCACAATCTTCTTTAGGTCATCATGACTTAAGGTCTTAAACAACACCACCGCATCAAAGCGATTTACCAATTCTGGTTTAAAAGTTTTAAGTAATTCTTCCTGAACTTCTTTAGAAAAATCCTCTAATTTTTTACCGGAATTCAATCCCTGAGCAATAATCAAAGATCCGGCATTAGAAGTTGCAATAATAATTGCATTAGTGAAATCAACAGTTTTCCCCGAAGCATCAGTTAACCGACCATCATCCAAAACTTGCAAGAATAAATTCAAAATCTTCGGTTCAGCCTTCTCAAATTCATCAAGCAAAACCAAACAATAAGGCCTATTCTTTACCGCCTCCGTCAATTCACCTGGATACTCGGATGTCCCAATAAGGCGATTAATGCTTTCAACCGATTGGTACTCCGACATATCAAACCTCACAAACGCATCTTTGTTCTTAAAGTAAATATCAGCCAAAGTTTTAGCCAGTTCAGTTTTTCCAACCCCAGTTGGACCGACAAAAAGGAATGACCCAATTGGCCTCCCCTTATCCCTAATCTGCACCGATGCCCGTCTTAAAGTATCAGAGACTTTCTTAACAGCCTCTTCCTGATCAATCATCCGCTTATGAATCTCATCTTCTAGATTCAGGAGCAACTCTTTAGATGCTGATTCCAATTCCGCAACCGGCACATTAATCACCTTGGACAAAACCTCTTTAACAACCGCAATCGTAATTATCGACTCAGCCCCTTTTTTACATTCAACTAAACATTCCTCATAAACCGCTAAAGCCGAATCCGGTAACACCCGGTTATGAATTAATTCCTGCGCCTTCTCCACTAAGTACAATATCGCGGCGTAAGTTGTCTGTATCCTGTTAAATTTCGCCTTTTCAATCGCTCGATTACTAATAACCTCAACAGTCTCTTCAATGCTAGCCGGCGGCAACTCTATCTTGTGAAATATCCTGGCAAAGCTCCCGTTCTTTTCTATAATACGGGCAAAATTATCCTGTTCTGTTGTAGCAATAAACTGAAATCTGTCAGACTCTAAATAAGGCAAGAGTAATGAATAAAGATTAAATGATTTTCCGGCATCCCCAATTCCTAATTCATGAATCTCATCAATATAAATAATAATATCTTCAATAAACTCAACTTCTAAAAATGCCGCATTAATTTTCTCCGCCAATTCACCCTCGGTCCTAACTGAAGACAAAAGCCGCGCTGATTCTAATTTAACCAATCTTTTTGTAGCCAAAGAAGGCGGTGCGTCCCCACGAACAATCACTTTTGCCAAATAATTAATTAAAGTTGATTTCCCCGTTCCAGGTTCCCCAACCAACAAAACATTACTATTCTTCTCCTGCGACAAAACAGTCACCACCTCAGAAACAATTGACTGTCTTCCAACAAACTCCGGAACCCCAGCTCTATAAACATCCCGCGTTAAATCAACCGAAACCGCATCCAACGCCGGAGTAGGCGCTCCTAACCAACCTCTGTTTGTACCGCTTAAATGATGAACCCCAAAATCCTCATCCCAAATATAAACTTTTCTCCATCTATTCCGCGTGCTCTCCATATAACTCAAAGCGCCTATAAAATCCTCCACTTTAAGATTCACCTTCATCAATTGATTAGCAACGCCGGGAACTTCCTCAAGCATCGCCACCCAAAAATAACTTTCAGTAACATGAACAGCCTGTGCTTTCTTCGCTAACTCAAAAGCCCGCTCCAAATGCTTGTCAGTAAATTCCATCTTCAATCCCCCAAAATTTTGCGGCATCAACTCCATATACCCCAGAAACATTTTTAATTCATATGTATTTAACAACTTCTCCCAGGTTGCCTCATCTTTTTTGACCTTTGTAGCTTTCCAAATATCCTTAACAGCAGTAATTTGCCAAAGGTTCTTAATCCCCCGATGAAGCTCCTTATATATAAAAATCGCCACCCCAAGGGTGATTAAGGTTATGTTAATAATAATGAAGATATCCTGGTACGGAAAATAGGGCAGAACAGTCAAAACAAAAAGCAAAACACTAACCGGCGCCGTAAACCACAAGAGTGAAATAATTAATACCACAATCGTTGCACAAATAAACCCAAATATCCCGATAAAAACCCTCGATAACCTAAAAAGAAAGCTCAAAATCCTACCCACAATACTCGCATCATGAAATAAAGGAGTAAAGATCAGGCGCATCATCAGCCCTACTGCCAAATCCTCCTCTAATATAAGGAGGATATGCTTTAAAGACCGAAGAAACACCCCCGCAGCTTTTGGATACCAGAACAATAATAAATGAATAGGTAATAACATACTTAATT
>CAYNRM010000165.1:0-2449 GCA_964399555.1 uncultured Gammaproteobacteria bacterium
GTTTTATCATACTTAAAGGTGACTCCCTCTAAAGAAAGGACTTTATTTAAGGCATCCTTTATGGGGTTGATATCTGTTTTGAAACGGATATCTGAGCCTTGTACCCAGGAAGTTCCGGCGTAACCGCTCCCACCCAGACATAGCCCATAGGTGTCTGCTGGAGGTCCAGCGTTGCAGCCACCCGGGCCGTAGCCGTTAATTCCTAATTTGCCGTCAATTCGGGCGTCACCGATAACCTGGAGTTTGGCTGAAGGAGCAGTGGATGCGCCTATTGCCACATTTCCACCTGGGGCAATAGTAATATTACTCCACCCCCCAAAGCTATCGGTAAATCCACCTAATGTTGGAGAATTGTTCCAATTCATTAACCCAATATGCGCATTAGAAGCAATTTGTACATCCAGTTTGGATCCTGGAACAGGTAATGTAGTACCAATACCCACACTACCATTATTTCCAATAGTCATTGGAGTATTTCGCACTCCAGCAGATGTTTCGGTAGTAAACTCAACATTTCCTGATTCAGTGAAATGAAGCATTTGGCCTGATAGGCCAGTATTGACCCTCGGGAAGCCTGTTTGATTGTACATGTTTCTAGCAATACCGCCGCCGGTCCAGGTCACGCCTGGTTCGCTGATCCATGAGTAAAGGCCTACCTCACCAGTTCCGCCGGTATTGCGTGCAGCGGATAGCCATAGTTTCATATTGTTACCGTGGGTGGTTGATTGGGTAATGTTGCCATCAACATCAAGCTTCGAATTAGGGACAGTTGTGCCAATTCCGACATCACCTGCGGTTGAGACGCGCATTCTTTCAGTTGGGATTCCTCCGAGTGCTGGGTTGAAAATTATCGCTCCTGAGTTATCCGCGCCGTCTCTGACTGCACCAATAAGGGCCAGTACATTAGTTACCCCAGCATTATCTTGAGCATCAAAGCGTAAGCTTGGTCCAAAACCGTTTGTCATATCACCGGTGCTGATTTGTCGCAAAAGTGCAGTTGCGGCGACTGTGCTTGTAGAGCCCGTGCCCCGGCTAATAAATAATGGAATTCCGGTTCCTAAAACCTCGAGCTGGGTTGCGGTAGTTATTGCTCCAACTTTGGCATTTCCCACAGTATTAAGGATGTTAAAATTAGTTGTGCCGGAGGGGTCCATTGTTTTTGAAATGTCGTCTAAATCAATTAAGCCGCGGATTTGGGCATTGCCGTTGATGTTGAGTTGGAGGGCGATGCCGTTTGGACTACTTAATCCATAGTAAAAGTTTAGGTCGTTAGCTCCTTGACGGTGGATATTCCAACCAGTTGCTGACTGACCGTAGACGGGAGGGGAAAGCAGGCTAAATATTAGTCCGGTACCAAAAAACGAAATTAAAATGAAAAGGCTGAAAAAGGCAAGTGCTTTAAGTTTCATAATATAAAGGTATAGCTTTATCAAACCAGAAAGCTATGTAATGTGTCAAGAAAGAATGGTGTTTCTCATCCATTGATAATGCTTATTACGCAGGCTTCGATAACAGGAATATTTGATGAGATTACCAGAGGATCTGTTGCGCCGGCACAGACAGGAGTGGGAGTTGGAGTTGGAGCTGGAGTTGGGGTCGGACTGGGATTGGCGCCAATGGCATAGCTTTTATCCTCTTCAGTTAGTACTAAATCTTTTGTAAAAAGACCGTTACGTAAAATGTAGAGGTATTTTGGTTGTTTGTTGATTTTCTCTGCTGACAGAATGTTGTTGGCGAGGTTTCTTACCATTTTAATAGCGCTAGTACCGGGAGCGAGATCGGTTTTATTTAATGATATTAAACTGCCGTCTATGGTTAATCTAGGCGTAATTGTTGTTCCAGTTAGACAGGCGCCTGATTCGTAGGCTGTGCAAATAATGCCTGACGAGATTAGGACGGCGTTCACTCGAGTTACATTAGAGTAAATATTAATATTACCTGAGACCACAAAAACTATGCCGCTGTTCGGGTTGGTACCAGCATAGGTGATGTTTCCAATTATATTTAAGTCTCCCCTAATAAAGATTATCTGTACACCACCACCAGTTGTTGGGCCGACTGAGTTAATTGTTTGGGTGCTTGTTTGTAAATAAATGCCATCGTCTGCGAGTGTTAGATCACCATTTCCAAGTTGGGCTGATCTTTTAGCGGTGGAACGAGAAAGAGTATAGAATTGATCCTCCAGATCGGTGTATGAAGGGACTTTAAATTCACGATAAACAGACTGAGGGTCTAGTACGCAGGTTTGGGCGGAGTTACCAAAGGTACCGCCTCCTACTGATAATGCAGATATTAACCCTTCGTTATTGGCGCTTGAAGTACAGGATGTTTGGGCGAGGGATGGTGTCGGGAGTAGAGTGGCTGCGACTACTATAAAAGAAATTCCAAGAAATATCTTAAAGCACTTATTGGGCAGGTTAATGTAGTTCATTTAAGGCGTAATATAAAT
>CAYNRM010000166.1:0-2394 GCA_964399555.1 uncultured Gammaproteobacteria bacterium
TCATTAACTAAGTTCATTGAAACAACATCATCACCCTTTTCAAGCATCACTCCCCTAACTCCTGAGGTGTCCCGGTGGGTTGGTCTGACTTGTGATTCCTTGAAGCGGATTGACTGGCCGTGGTATGAGACTATGATTACATCGTCGGTTCCTGAGGTTGGGATCACCCAGCCTAAGGTGTCACCTTTATCGAGCTTGATTGAGATTAGGCCGTTTTTGCGAATGTTGGAGTATTCTTCGATTGGAGTTTTTTTGACATTGCCTTGTTTGGTACACATAAAGAGGAATTTGATGTCATCCTTAGAGCGATGAGTTAGGATGGCGGTAATTTTTTCGCCTTGCTCGACGTTGATTAAATTGACGATGGCCTGGCCTTTGGCGATCCTTGAAGCTTCAGGGATTTCCCAAACTTTAATCTGGAAGACTCTTCCTCTATCAGTGAAGAATAGTAGACTGTCTAAGGTTCTGGTGAAGAAAATATGAGAGACTGCGTCTTCTTCCTTGGTGGTTATTCCGGAGACGCCTTTGCCGCCTCTGGCCTGGGTTCTGAAGGTTCCGGGGAGTTGTCTTTTAACATAACCTCCTTGAGTTACTGTAACTATTGTTTGTTCATCTGCTACCAAATCTTCTTCTGAGAATTCGCCGACTTTTTGTTTATAGACTCTGGTTCTTCTGTCATCTGCGTATTTGTCTCTGATTTTTGTGAGTTCTTCTTTAACTACTTTTAGGATTTTTTCAGGATGGGCGAGTAGATCTTCCAGGTAGGCAATTAATTCGCGGATAAGTTTTAATTCATCTTCAATTTTTTGTCTTTCAAGAGCGGCAAGTCTTCTTAGTTGCATGTCTAAGATAGCAACGGCCTGGATTTCAGATAGAGCGAATCTGGCCATCAATTTACCGCGGGCTTCGTCGGCGTCTTTGCTTTTGCGGATGGTGTTGATAACTTCGTCAATATTATCGACGGCAATTTTAAGACCTTCTAAGATATGTTCACGAGCTTTGGCTTCTTTTAATTCAAACTCGGTTCGGCGGGTGATAACAATTTGGCGGTGGTGGATGAATTCTCCCAGGATGCGTTTTAGTGTCATTAAATGAGGTACACCGTCGGAGAGGGCGACCATGTTTACGTTGAAAACTGATTGCATTGAGGTGAATTTATAGAGGTTATTTAGAACAGATTGAGGTTTAGCATCTCTTTTTAATTCAACTACCACTCTCATTCCTCTTCTGTCTGATTCATCTCTTAAATCGGAGATGCCATCTATTTTTTTGTCTTTGACTAAATCGGCCATTTTTGAGATTAGGACGGCTTTATTTACCTGATATGGAAGTTCGGTGATGATAATGTCGAAGCGGCCGTTTCTGGCTTCTTCTATTTCGGCTTTAGCACGCATGACGACGCGGCCTTTGCCTGTGGCGTAGGCTAGTTGGAATTCGGTGATGTCATAGATAGAAGCACCGGTTGGGAAATCGGGGCCTTTGATAAATTGCATGAGATCATCAACTGTGGCCGATGATTGGTAATAAGTCTCTTTTTTGAGTTCTTCGACAGTTTGTCCGAAGGTTAATTCTTCAGGTTGCACAGGGGTTTTTGCTTCTTCTGCTTCGGCGGGTTTTTCAGCCACAGGAGCTTCGACCACTTTTACTTCTTTTGCCGGATGCTCGATCATATAGATCAGGGCATCAACTACCTCACCCAGGTTGTGAGGTGGAATTTGGGTGGCCATTCCAACAGCAATTCCCTGAGCACCGTTTAAGAGTAGATTAGGAACAACAGTAGGCATCCAGACTGGTTCGTCTGTGGTACCGGAATAGTTTTCTGTAAAATCGACTGTGTCTTTGTTGATATCTCTGAGGAGCTCATCGGCGATTGCTGAGAGTCTGGCTTCGGTGTAACGCATGGCAGCGGCAGAGTCACCATCAACTGAACCGAAGTTACCCTGACCGTCGACCATTGGGTATCGCATTGAAAAGTCCTGGGCCATACGGACCATGGCTTCGTAAACGGGGGCATCTCCGTGGGGGTGATAATTTTTAAGAACTTCTCCGACGACGGCGGCGGATTTTTGGTAACGCGCGGTGTGATGGAGGCCTTGCTCACTCATGGCGTAGATTATTCTTCTTTGGACTGGTTTTAGGCCATCACGAACATCCGGTAAAGCACGAGAAATAATTACGCTCATTGCGTAAGCTAAATAAGAGCTCTGCATTTCTTCTACCAGAGGCGCGTTTTCTATTTTACCGATATTTTGTGGGGGTGTATTTTCGTCCATTCCTGAAGCTTTATTCGTGCTTTTTACCTAAACAATTAAAGCATAATCGAAGCTAATGTGCAAGCTGGAACGAAGGTGATTAGTTGTTAACAGTAACGTTAGTTGAAGATGAAGAACTGCT
>CAYNRM010000167.1:0-2394 GCA_964399555.1 uncultured Gammaproteobacteria bacterium
GGTGCGAACTCGCCGAGCTTGTGTCCGACCATGCCTTCAGTGACGTAAACTGTTATAAAGTTTTTCCCTTGGTGAACCATGAAAGTATGTCCAACGAATTCCGGCGGAATGTCGCATCTTCTAGCCCAGGTCTTAATGGAAGTTTTGCTTCCACCAGGCGCTTTTTGAGCCATGACTTTTTTCATTAATTTCTCGTCTATGAAAGGGCCTTTATAACTTGATCTACCCATTTACGACTTTCTCCTTTTTAAGATATATTTGCTTGTCCATTTATTTTTCTTTCTGGTATTTCCAACGGCTTTCTTACCATAAACTGTCATCGGGCTCTTTCTACCAACACCGCTTCTAGCTTCTCCTCCTCCGTGTGGATGAGAGTTAGGATCCATGGCTACACCTCTAACGGTAGGCCTAATACCCATGTGGCGCATGCGGCCGGCTTTTCCGAATTCAATGTTTTTCCAATCTTCATTTCCCAAAGCTCCAACTGTGCCCATACTTTCGCGGCTAACGATTCTTATTTCGCTTGACGGCATTTTAACATGAATGGCATCGCCTTCTTTAGCCTGAATAGTCAAGCTTGTTCCAGCGCTTCTACCTAGTTGGCCACCTTTGCCTGGTGTCAGCTCTACATTATGCACTATTGTACCGATTTGCATGTTACCAAGTTTTAGGGCGTTGCCTAATTTTACTTCAACTTTAGCTCCGGAAACTACTTCATCGCCAACTTTTAATCCTTTAGGGGCGAGCATGTATCTTCTTTCACCGTCTTCATATTTCAAAAGAGCGATTTCAACATTTCGATTCGGATCGTATTCTAATGCCTCAACTATTGCTTTGACGTCAAATTTATTTCTTTTAAAATCTATTTCTCGATAGAATCTCTTGTGTCTTCCACCTTGGTGTCTGACTGTGATCTTTCCACCTGAGCGACCGCTTTTTTTAGGAAGCAGTGATTTTAATTTTTTTGGTGAACCTGCATACTTCTTCGGCTTTAAAAGACGCGATGCAAATCTTCTATTATTAGTTTTTTCTTTATATGCAATTAACATTAGGACTTAGGTTTCCTTTCAGGTGTGCTGCTAGTTTTAGTAGCGCTTCGATGCTCTTCTTCTCTAGCGAGCTTTCTGTCATCAAGATTATCTGCTTGCGCCTGCTTTTCGATTCTCACCTTAGTGCCTCTTAATAGACTCTTTTTTTCCTGAACTGTAGTTAACGGCTCACCTTCAGCTGTTCTGACCTGAACATCATCATTTGCGTGATTATGGCCAGCATGAGGATCTGCAGCAGTCACTTGTTCAAAGAGGGCAATTTTATCACCTTTTCCGACCCTGACAATAGCTTTCTTCAAATCAGGTTGATTAAAGTAGCCTTTTCTAGTCCTTTGGGTTTTAGTTTTTCCGGATCTGTTTAAGGTGTTTACTGAGACTACTTTGACTTTAAATTTGTCAGCGACAAATTCAGCAATTTGAACTTTGGTTGCGGATTTATCGACTTCAAAAGTATAAAAGCCGGTTTTAGTGAGGCCCATTGATTTTTCGTTAATTAAAGGTCTTAAGATGACGGTCATTATTTGATCTCCTTTTTGGCTGCTTTTGCAACTTCTTCACCTAATTTAAAGATTCTTTTTTCTAAAGCTTCGACTGCGCCTTTGGTAAAGATTAAGCTGTGTGATTTAATGACTTCAAAGGTGTTGATGTCTTCGGCGGCGATCAAATTGATGCCTTTAAGGTTTTGGGCGGCTCTCTTAGCTAAATCATTGCTTCTTTCTGAGACGATTAAAACTGATTTCCTGCCGAGACCTGTTAAGAATTTAGAGAGTTCTGAAGTTTTTCCGGTGGCTTTTTCAAGGCCTGAGATGGCGAAGATGCCTTTATCAAGATGTTTTTGGGATAAAGCAGAGATTAGGGCGGCTTTTTTCATTTTCTTAGGGAGATCAAGGATTGTTTTGCGATATTTTGGACCGTGAGCAATACCTCCACCGACGAAAATAGGAGCTCTGATACCGCCGTGACGAGCACGTCCAGTACCTTTTTGAGCGTAAATTTTACGGGTTGAACCTTCGACCTGGCCGCGGGTTTTAGTGTTGGAATGATGGCCTTTTAGATTGTTCATGTAAACTCTTAGTGCTTGAGATAGAAGGGCTTTGTTTATTTCAGCTCCAAAAACTGATTTCGGGAGATCTAAACTGCCGGCTTCTTTGCCTAGAAGAGAGTACATGGCGACGGAAAGACCGGCTGATTTTGCAGGTTTTTTGTCATTCTGAGCCTTTGGCGAAGAATCTGTGTTTGTTTTTACGGATCCTTCGACTTCGCTCAGGATGACAGCCTTAGCTGTCACTTTTTTAACTGGTTCTTTTTTGATTGTGGTTTCTTTTTTTGGTGTGGCCATTATTTA
>CAYNRM010000168.1:0-949 GCA_964399555.1 uncultured Gammaproteobacteria bacterium
TTGCAGGATGGATTCCTCAGGTTTTTTCTGTGGCCCTGATTATACTTTTGATTCTTGAAGCTTTGCGGTTGGATATTTACCTAAGTAAAAGATTTGTTAGTTTGCCGAAGTTAGGTCTTAGTTTTTTTGTTGTTAGTTTAGGAATTTTTGTTTTCTTTATGTACTCATTTATGCCGCGGGAATATAGTGGGAACTTTTCTTTGCATGAAACTCATAGGGAAATGGCAAAGGAGAGCTCGGCTATGAAGATGCCTGAATATATGATGAGCATGCCGGGAATGCAGGGAGATAAAACTAAGAGGTATACAGTTGACTGGGATTATCAGGAGCCAGTTATTCCAGGGGCACAGACCAATTTGAAATTTAGAGTTTTTGATGCATCTAACGGTCAGCCAGTAACCTTATTCACTAAAAATTATGAGAAATTGATCCATTTAATTATTGTTGACAGTTCACTAGGCTCATATCAACATATTCACCCGGAATTCAAGGATGGATGGTTTACGATCGATGCCGTTTTTTCTAAGAATGACCGTTATAATCTTTACTTAGATTTCGTGCCTGTTGGGGCGACCGAGCAACAGATTGGGCTGAGTTTGCAGACGCAGGGTTATAAAAATGATTCCAAATTTATACCAGTAGTTGATGCGAACTCGGAGAAGAGGTTTGGGGATTTTCAGGTTAAATTGGAATTTGCTAAACCACTTAAGGCAGCGCAGCTTTCTGTTGGGGGGCAGAATTTGAAGTTTAATATATTTAATACCGAGGGGAAACCTGTTACAACACTCAAACCATATCTTGGATCTTTTGGGCATTTGGTGATGATAAATGCTAAAACTTTTGAATATCTTCATATTCATCCGGTTCAGACGGGTAATTTGCTCCCCGATCAGAACGGTGGGCCGATTGTTGAGTTTATGCCAATGGGGATTTACGGAGCTATTAAGCC
>CAYNRM010000168.1:959-2375 GCA_964399555.1 uncultured Gammaproteobacteria bacterium
AATTTAATCCTGATAATAATTTGATAACTGCTGAATTTACAATCGAAGTGGAATGAAAATACACAAGTTTGTCATTTTTTTGGCCATCAGCTATCAGCTATCAGCCGTCAGCCCTGTTTTGGCTCATTTTGTTAAATCTGATTCAGGAATAGGGGCTGTTTTGCATGTTGATCCGGGGGATGATCCGATTGCCGGAGAACCAGGCAATATAATTTTAGAATTCAAAGATACTCAGAATAAATTTGACTTAAGTAAGTGTGATTGTAGACTTGTAGTTTCGAAACAGAATGTGGAAGTTTTTTCAGAGGTATTGAAACCTGTTGCGGAGACTCAAAAATTGTCTTCGGTTACTGCTATTACTTTTCCGGAAAAGAATATATATAAATTAGTAATCACTGGGTCATCCAGCACCGGCGAGTTTCCTGGTTTTGAACTTACCTATGATGTGAGAGTTGCGAGAGAAGTTGCTACACCGAGTTCTCATAACAGTGAGGTTGTTGTACATGAAGAGCCAAGCATACATCCGGCGGCTTTTGCTTTGATTGCAGTATTTTTAATTGGGGCTTTGTTGGCTTTTAGGAAAAGGAAAATTGCAGTTATTATCCTGGTTTTAATGCTGGTTGCGCATTCGGTACCGATGAAGGCGATTCATGCATCTCACAACACGTCTGTTGATAGTGGTGCTTTTGCTTGTTGCTTACCAGTTGCTGCGGTCATTCCATTATTACCTACTGAGTTTGAAGCTATAACGACTCCTGAGCCAGAGATGATTACTAGTGATTTGAGGCTTAGCACAGACTCATATATTAATCTCTTCACCCGCCCTCCCCCTTTCTAATTATTTCCCTGTACGAAAATCTTAAAAAAGAAAGGAGGTGAAATTTATGAATTTTGAAAAGATAGTGATTTCTTTGAGTGTTTTGGTTATCACATTGTTGTTACCTACGCTGAGCTTGGCTCATGTAGTTGTTAAACCAGCTGAGGTTGGTGTTGGACAAAGACTGAATTTTGCAGTTAGTGTCCCAACTGAGGAAGAAACCCCAACAGTTTCTGTGCGGCTGGTAATTCCGGAAGGAGTTCAAAGTGTTAGACCTAATGCTAAACCAGGATGGAATATTCAGCTTAAAAAATCTGGTGAAGGAGAAAAGGCGAAAATAACTGAGATAGTTTGGTCAGGAGGGAGTATTCCGGCTGAGCAGAGAGATGAGTTTATTTTCAGCGCCCAGGCTCCAGTATCTGAAACTTCCATTGTTTGGAAAGCATATCAAACTTATGGCGACGGGACGGTAGTGGCTTGGGAGAATGATCCTAAGATGATTGAGGATTATACAAAATCTAATCCACCTCTCGAAAGAGAGGACGATCATAATGCTCCAAGGCCGTACTCACAAACCCAAGTTGTTAATGATTTAATTG
>CAYNRM010000169.1:0-2358 GCA_964399555.1 uncultured Gammaproteobacteria bacterium
ACTATACCCGATGAAAAAGTAAAGCGCGGGAATGAATTATAATTGAAGCTGTAATAAAAACCCAGAGCAGCCGGATTTTTATAACAGCAGTCATACCAATCAAGCACTGGCTGCCAGGTACTTGCATTGCTGTAAGGGGCACAAGAGTAATACTGAACACCCGAAGCCGGTACCAGCACTTCTACTTTTTGCCGTACTTTAAAATTCTGGGCTGTGCGCATCATAATATGACCGGAACTGGTGTAGTCTAATGGTATGGCAACATTTGAAGCATTCAAGGTTGTAAGCGTAATTCTTACCGAAATTGAACCGGTGAACCAGGTTGAGCAGGTTGCATTGGCACAAATAGTATTAGTTGGAACATTAAAGGTAGCAATGTAACAAACTATGCCTGCCCCAAGGTTGGTGGTACTGTTTGGCTGTAAATTGGTAAGGTACGTCATGTTATTAAACGTATTATTAAACCCAACCCTTGGTCCGCTTGTTGAAGTAGTTGTGGTTGGTATTCCCCAGTTTACGCAACGGTCCCAGGCGCCCCCGCCTGCTGCGGTAACTGTACCTGTCTCTGAATAACCGGGATTGCCTCCCGGAATACCGGCTACGTGTCCGTAATAATTATTTCCTCCGCTTCCCGGCATTACCACATTAACAGCACTAGCTGCCGGTGCTGCATCTAAGGTTACCGTATAAGCTCCCCCAAAGTCATTAACAGAAACGGTATTGCTTGCCCCGCTGCTGCAAGTAGTCCAGCACGATGCGGTAGACTGAAAGGGAGAAGTACCAGTAAGAGGACCGGTGGTTTGCACCTCGGCAGTGCTTGCTGCAGGGTTTGATCCTGATGGCAATCCGCCTGTCCAGGTGTAGGTGTAAAAATCAGGCGCTAAAAAAGTTACGCCAGTGTTGATTCCGGTAGGTCCGGGTGCTCCTGTAAAATCGGAATTTAATTTATAATTAGCCACCAGCCCTGTGATTACCGTTGCATCTTGAAGATACATGGATGCTTGAATATTTGCAGCACTTCGTGCAACGTTCCATATCCTAACATTATCAATCCTGCCTAAGTAGTTTGAAACATAACCCGCCCCGATAAATGCATTGAGCGCACCTGCAACAGCCGCGCCATAATTTGCCGCACCAGATGATGTAGCTTGCCCGTTAATATACCAGGTTAAAGTCATTGCTGTTAAATCTCTTACTATAGCAATATGCGACCATTTGTTAATAGGAATAGAAGCTCCTGAATTAAAGCCCTGAAAGGGAGGATTATTTCCACCATTAGTACCATAATAATAATTCAATGTTCCATTGAGTTCTTGGGTAATTGTTCCTTCTCCTCCATACGCTTTAGCATAAGGATTTCTTCTTGAACTGAAGTCCGTTGGGTAAACCCACATTTCTATGGTCTGGCTACCGGTTATCTGCAGGGCAACAGGTGTTCCAAGGTTAACAGAACTGCTACCGTTAAACACACCCATCTGCACACCCGGAGCAAGGGTAGATGCTGTAAGCGTTGCAACGTTTCCTGAACAGAGGTCAGAAATATTACTTGCCGCAAGAGGTGCCGGTATAGGCGTGTAAGGGTTTTGCATGTTAAATGTACCAATGGTGGCAGAGCAAGCGGGTGCAGCATTGTTACGAACCATAACCGTATGGCTGCCAAGCGATACATTGCTTGGGGTAGTATAAGGTGATATAGTTAACCCTGTCCAGCTCGTTCCTCCGTCAATACTGAAATTATAAGGGCTGGCACCCCCGCTTGCTGTTATAACAGCGCTACCATTGCTGCTGGTGCAATTTGTTGAATTAATAAATGTAAACGATCCGGTAATATCGGTTAATACAGTAATAGTTACTAATGCAGTCATTTGTCTGAAGCAAGTTGTTGTTGTATTAGTAGCCAACACGTTAAATACAGTAGTTACTGTAAGATTTCCGGTAGGTAAATTTATAGTACCACCTGTTCCGGCTACTACTGAACCCACATTTACGTTACCCACGTTATTTCTAAGCTGGTAATTAACTCCGCTTTCCGAACCTGCTATGGTAATATTGGTTCCTGTGTTATTACATAAAGTAGCAGTACCGCCCGGAGCAATATCTGTTGGCAAAGGACTAACTGTTACCGTTACAGCAGTTCGTGTACTGGATGAGCAACCTGCATCTATGTAGCGGACTGCGACAATACCTGAACCTCCGGTACCTCCCGAATTAGTTAAATTATAGTGAGAACCGCCACCGCCTCCACCGCCTGTATTTGCACCTGCACTAACTCCCAAAACATTGCATTGGGCAACCATAGTACCAATATTTCCATTAGGTCCTGTATTTAATCCCCCGGTACCTCCTCTGGTAATGCCC
>CAYNRM010000170.1:0-2328 GCA_964399555.1 uncultured Gammaproteobacteria bacterium
GAATAAGAAGAAGTCAAGATAAATGTTACAACACCGTAAGGATCAGCCGATTATCAGCATTTTCAAAAGCGCCATACGCGTATACAACCCATTCTCAGCTTCTTTAAAAATCATCATTCTCGGATCATCAGTCAACTCCTCTGGAATTTCATTAATATCAGAAGACCTGGGCAAGGGGTGCATCACAATACTCCCCTCCTTAACCTGATCCAAAAGCTCCCTATTCAAAACCACCCCCGCCCCATCCGCATTCTCCCCTTCTTTCATCCTCTCTTTCTGCGCCCGGGTCATATAAATCACATCAACTTTATCAACAATCTCCGCAATATCCGAATGTATTTCAAATTCGATTCCATTCTCTTTGTAATATTCAAGAATATCCTCCTTCATCTGTAAAGATTCAGGCGCCACTAAATGAACCTTAATGTCCTTAAACTTTCCTAATAAATAAGATAACGATCTAACAGTTCTTCCGTATTTAAGATCTCCAACAAAAGCAATCGTTAAACCATCAACTTTCCCAAAATGCTCATAAATAGTAAAAATATCCAAGAGTGATTGTGTCGGATGTTGTCCAGCCCCGTCTCCGGCATTAATAATCGGACAATTAGAAACCTCAGCCGCTTCTTCTGCAGCCCCCTCATAATCGGAACGAATCACAACCGCATCAAAATGGTATGCATTCATAATCCGTGTCGTGTCCTTCATTGTCTCTCCCTTAACAGCAGATGAAAATTCCTTCGCATTCTCTGTAGCGACAGTCAAAGCCCCCAGTTTCAAAGCTGCTTGCTGAAAAGAAGTGCGTGTTCTTGTAGAAGGTTCATAAAAAAGAAGTGACACGATTTTCCCATCAAGATCCTGGCGACGTTCTCCTGACAAAACTGCTTTTTTCATTTCTAATGATAAAGGGAAAAATTCTCCCTCCAGCCATTCCCGGCTGAATTGTTGAGATTTAAGGATGTGTTTTAAGTTAGAAGCCAATTCAAAAAAGAAGTATATTATTAACCGGCTTTAAATACAAGAACAGTTATTGATCTGATCTCGCTAGCATGACAGTTTTCATATTTTGAGCTTGAATTTTTTGGATATCTTGTAGTTCGACTAATTGGTCTTGTGGTAAACGGCTTCCTTGCCCCTGTGAAACTACTAACCTCGTTCTCAGCTCCAAGCCTTGAGTGTTAACAATTTCACTCGCCGACCAATACCCTCTATCGCGCTTTTCGGAATAGTTAAAGGGTCCCCCCAGGGTAAATTCCCTTACCCTTCTTAAGGTACCTAGCACGCATCCAAAATCTATATCCACCCTTTTCATAATTGAATTAGAAATTATACTCTCATTTAAAGCGGATCTCAAGCTATAGGATATAATTGCGTCGGGATTATCTAGCTAATTGGCCTCGGACAGCTCCATTAGGATATGGACTATTATGTATATTTACGTAGTAGTCTTGTGGATTATCTTTGATTGCTTTATGTAAAGCGCTGCTGACCTCTATGCACCCTTCAGCCTCACCCTCTGCATCAGGTATAGGCAATGTTGCAACCACCGCCCCTGCTGATCCTCTAGGTGCGTGGTGAACATGAGCCGCTGTTGCCGGTTCAATATATTTAACTTCTATATCGACACAAATCTCGTTATTCTTTTTAATTTTCACTTTTGCCTCACCTGTCCCATCAGGATCTCCAGGTCCGGGCACTTCCTGGGCACCATCCAAATTCGCTCTTAATTTCCTCCCAAAGAATTGCCCAAAGATTTCATCAAACCTGCCCTGATCCCCGAACACCCAATTATTACTTGATGAATTTGAATTCGCCTCGTTATAGTTGGATTCATAACTGGTGGTAGTAGTCACCGCCGCAAAGGCCGGGTTCGCTAAAGTCCCCAGCATAAAAGCTGCCGCTGCAGCTGCTGTAACTATTTTGGATTTAAGATTTATCATCATGTCCCCATTAAACGCTTTTTATATAAGTTAATCCTGAAGTATTGGTAATCATTAAGTAAGAAAATTTTTAATGTATAATACAGTTAGCCTTTATGACGTTTAATAAACCATCAAGACCCACTTTAATTCTTTCAGGTGTCCTACTTATCATTTTTGCCGGCTCCGGCTTTTTCTTAAAATCAATGTTCTTTCCTACTTCTGAAAGTGTTTTAGGAGAAACCAGCAGCCCTACCCCACCAAGCCCTACAGCAACCCCAACGCCTGAACCCACTCCAACTCCATCCCCCACTGCCACACCAAAAGCTTCAATCAAACCTGCTGTCAAAGCCACCCCCAAGCCTTCTATAAAACCAAGCATAGCACCCACTTCCACCCCAACTCCAAC
>CAYNRM010000171.1:0-2325 GCA_964399555.1 uncultured Gammaproteobacteria bacterium
CGAAACCAGCGATGAAGCTTAAGTCGTAAATGCATTCTGCATTCGTTGCGACCTTCCAGAGTAATCTGGAATGCGAAATTCTGCTGTATCGGTGAACTCCTATCGTAACAACGAGGACAATACCGAGGGAAGTCGTAAGTGACCCCGTAGAGACTACACGCAGACTCCTTTGGGAGATTCTGAAACAAGTTCAGAATGACAAAGTGATGAAGATATAGTCCATGCCCTTAGTAATAAGTGGAGTAACATGAACAAGGTATCCCTAGCCGAAGCTGGGGATGGATCACCTCCTTTCTGGAGACGTTATGTGGTTGAGGATTTCTTAAAGTTTGAGCAATCAAACAAGATAGCCGAGCGCACATACAAGATCACCTTCACGCAATTGAAGTAATAGAGACTTATATTTAGATAGAGCTCAAGAGCAATCTTGAATGTCTTACTAGGTAATAGGTCCACTGGACTTCGAAAACAGGTGAATGAAGTTATATAGCACTTCACAAAAAAAGCTACCCGGGGCAACCTGGGAAAATTCCCACCACTCTTTTGGAAAAACGGTTATTTAAGTCCCCCATTAATATGGGGGACTTTTTTGTGGAGATAGTTGGTAAATTATCATTTGTGGAGTATATTTGTTGGAATGGATAGAGGAGAGAGTAGTTCACCAGAAATAATGGTTGAACCGAGAAGAAGAGCTCATCCGGAAGAAACCTTAACTGAAGCTGCTCGAGTAAGGTATTCGCGAAAGCTGATAATAAATGGAGCTGGTATTGCTGGCGTGATTGGTTCTGTTGCTGTAGGAACCGCGGGGTACTTTCTTTCAGTGCCAGAGCTGATTTCTGGTAGTGCGATGGCTGCTATTGGTTCAATGTTAACTACGGCTGTGGCTGAGTTGGCCAGTGATCATTTGCCGCCACGAGGTTAGGCCCTCCTATTTGATATACTCAAATTATGACTCTGTGGATATTTATTACTCTTTTGGGCTTGTCGGCGGTTCTAGTTTACAAAAAAAGATTTACTTCGGAGAGGCGAATATCAGGGATGTATTTTGTGCAGCTTTATTACTTAGTTCTGGCTGTAATCGTGCCTTTGGTTTTGTTTTATGCGGGGCTTGATATATATCAACGTCCAGAAGTGCGTAATTTGCCAATATCATCTACATTTTTGTTAGGGCTTTATACTACTTCTTTGGTTGTTGCGGCGATTGGAGGCGGGATTCATTCGACGGCGACTTCGGTTTATCAGTCTTTGGTTAAAGAAGGACAACAGCACCTTAAAAGCTTTAAGATTAATGAGATATTTCACCTTAATTTGAGTCATAATTTTTTGTTTTTGGGGATAATATTTGCCAGTTTTTTTCTGTCGATTTTAGAGATCAACCACCCGTCTTCCCGTAATTCGTTATTTCTCAATGCAGGGTCAACAATTATTTTGGGGGTGATTATTGGATTGATTGAAGTAGTCACAATTTTGCGGAGTGCTGGTGCGACTTTTTCTTCTCATATTAATTATTCAATTTTAGGTTCGGCAGGAGGGAGTTTGGCGATTTTTATTTTTTGTAGGCAATACATGACGAGCGTTGATGCGTATCCTGTAGCGTTTATACTTTTTTCATCTCTGATGACGGTGTTTTTTACACTGATTGGTATCACGGCTATTTTTATGACTTCACACAATTTGAGTGAGAAGATTGTTAATAAAACTTTTCCTCAGGGGCATCCATTTAGAGAAGTTTTGAAATTGAAAGTTTTTTTGATCAAGATCGAGAGGGAGTGGTTGCAGTAATTTTCTACTGCGCGCGCTTCTAATTTAGGCTGCTGTTTGCTAGAATTCCATTTGAGCTTGTGTTTACAATGATGCAGTGGCGAAGTGGAAACGCTGGGGTCTGCAAAACCTCGATTGCGCGGGTTCGATTCCCGCCTGCATCTCCAGACCTTGCCTGTTGGCCTCGCAACAGGTAACAACCTTACTCTTCTGGCAAGAACGTTGCCTATTTGCTTCGCAAAAGGTAAAATACTAAAGATTTCTCCTTGTCAAATTGCATTGCAATTTGCAAGCGATCTCGCAAACTTTTAATGATGCTACGCATCTACCATATTTGAAGTTTGCTCTGATGGGCGCATAGCTCAGTGGTAGAGCGCGTCTCTGATAAAGACGAGGCCCTTGGTTCAATCCCAAGTGCGCCCACCGAAGTGTCATATTTAATATTTCCAAAACGCTAATTTACAAAGCCCTTGGGGCAATAGCGTAGCTAAAGTTCTCAATCCACTACAGAACTTCCTCGTTGATTCTATTACTAATAACTCGCTATGCTAAAGTAGATGAGAC
>CAYNRM010000172.1:0-443 GCA_964399555.1 uncultured Gammaproteobacteria bacterium
AGATTCGACCCATTGACTCTGTTTCGGGCAATGACTTAACGCTTGGGTTCGATCTAAACACGGCGCCTCCTATTTCCGTATCGACGGGAAAATGCGTTAACTACTCTCCCTCTAATGAAAACCATCCGACACTAACTGCCTGGCTGTATCGAGGCGGAGGCGGAGCCCTAGAAGTTCTAGCCGGAACGCGCGTAACGGAAGCCTCTATTTCCGTTGCGGCTGGTGAGCTAGTAAATACTAGCTATAGTTTTCAAGGGACGAAGTATTACTTTAACCCTATCAATATTACGGCAACGGATACGAAGCTGGATTTTACCGACGACGACGGGACTTTTGCCGCCACGGTTACGGCTGAGCTATACCGCGATCCGCATGAACTTGCCCAGGCTATCCAAGACGCCATAAACGCCACCGCCTCCACGGAGACGGCAACGGTTGTTTAC
>CAYNRM010000172.1:453-2318 GCA_964399555.1 uncultured Gammaproteobacteria bacterium
GGTAAATTCAAAATCACTTCCACCTCGACGGTTCTTAGCTTGCTTTGGAACACTGGCGCTAATACCGCTAACACCATCGGCGATAAGATCGGCTTCCTAATCGCAGCAGATGACACCGCAGCGGGCGGAACGGTGGGTTACACCTCCGACAATGCGCAAAACTGGAACACTTCCATTACTCCTAGCTACGACAATGCAGATCCGCAGGTAGCTAAGAATAACGAAGTATTCATCGGTGACGCCGATAACTTGGTTTGCTTCTGCGCATCTTCAATCGACATCACGGTGACGAACGAAATTCAGGACGTGGAATGCGTATGCGCTGAGTCGGGCGTGCAGGAAAAAATCATCAATCGCCGGTCTATCGAAATCCAGTTGGTTGGTATTCTAGAGCGCCACGACGCAGATAAATTCAGAAAATTCAGCACTAACGCTGACGTGAAGTTCCTCTACAACTTCGGCTCTAAGTCTGGCGGAAACTGGATTCCTGGAACCGCTTGCAGCATTTACGTGCCCAAGGCCACCGTCTCTAGCCATGAAGCTGGTGACGATAACGGACTAGTGACCTTGAACATCACCATTAGCCCTTACGTTCCTACGAATGGCTCTGGCGAGTTTTTCATTAACTTCCTCTAAGGAGCATTCGATTGAAAGAAGTAAAGTACGTTCCCGCGCAGTGTAACGAAGGTGGAGATTTTTCTGGCTACGTGCTGGTTAAGGTCCCTTCCTTTGACGAACGCTACGAGCTCTTGGACCAGATGGGACTAAGGGCGGACCCCCAGACGGGGGAAATGCGCATGGATGACATGGGTTCTTTTACCGCGATCCGTAAAATGGTTTCCTCGTCGATGTCCTTCTATAAGGGCGTGGAGTTGAAACACAAAGACGGTCGGGAGTTCAAGTCCAAGGAAGAGTTACTTTTGGAACCAGACTGCGACGCAATTCTTATTGACGTTGCCATGGCGGTGTCCAGAGGATTCAAGCCGGGAAAGACCTAGAGGCTTCGTTAAGAAACGAAGCCCGCTGGTGGTTTAATAAGGCGTCCCACGGTGCGCACTCATGGGCCAGGGAGATGGTTTACCGATACGTGAGAATCTGTAACCTAATGGAAATGGGTTATAGAATGGATACACCTGATTCATTTTCCGCAGAGTGTTTTGCTATCATTCAAGAGGAGATAGCAAAACAGACGGCGCTTAAGGAGAAGCATGGCAAGGGCAAACGCTGAACTTGAGCTAGTCGTCCTCGTTCAAGAGGCTAATAAGTCTGTTAAAGATTTCGCTAAGACGACTCAGAAACAGTTAGACGGTATCAATTTAACGTCGACCATCACGGCTCTATCGACGGGATTCCTGGCAATAAAAGAAATCGGCAAGGCCGCATTTTCCGCTGTCGAA
Source organism: uncultured Gammaproteobacteria bacterium (assembly GCA_964399555.1). Taxonomy (GTDB): domain Bacteria; phylum Patescibacteriota; class Microgenomatia; order Daviesbacterales; family UBA10151; genus JACPKO01. The sequence goes on from CAYNRM010000172.1 coordinate 1,851, forward strand.
TCTAGCATCGGCAAAGCAATCAATGAAGCCAACCAGGCAGAAGAGGCGACATTCAGGCTGGCGAATACGCTGAAACTCGTAGGCGGTTTTTCCTCTGAAGCCGTTTCAGAGTTTGAATCACTTGCTGCGTCTCTACAAAGGACAACCACGTTTTCGGACGATTCTGTTTTGTCCGCGTCTGCTCTGGCAAAGAGTTATCAGTTAACGAATGCCGAAGTTAAGAAACTAATCCCAGTCGCAGCAGACTTAGCCACGTTTCTTAGAACCGATTTAGATACAGCCGCGCAAGCGCTGGCCAGGACGCTAAGCGGTGACCTAGATAAGTCTCTGGCAAAGAATATTAAGGGCCTAAGGGGTTTAACAGAGCAGCAGTTAATAAACGGAGACGCATTAAATCTAATTAATGAGAGAGTTAAGGGAACCGCCGCGGCTTTCTCTGGAACATTTCAAGGGGCTATAGCTCAGGCG
>CAYNRM010000173.1:0-2284 GCA_964399555.1 uncultured Gammaproteobacteria bacterium
AACGTAGCTTGCACCAAAGACGATCAATGCACCGGAGCCAAAGATGGTTGCACCTCATGTCTCCCAAGTGACACCGGAACCGGCAACGTCTGCCGCCCGACTGCAGCCTGTAACGTCGCTTGTACCAAAGACGGTCAATGCGCCGGCGCTAAAGACGGTTGTACCGCCTGTGTAGGCGGTGTCTGTAAAGTCCCACCTGCCTGCGGTGTTGCCTGTACCACCAAAGCCGAGTGCGGTGGAGCCAAAGATGGCTGTTCTGAGTGTATGGAAGGCACATGTACTGACTTTAGTGACAATATGTGTAAATGTGACGGCATAGTCGCTGACGTTAGCTATCCTTCAAGTGCTTTCAAATTTGAAGCTTTTGGAAAAGTCGAAGGTGCCAACGTCAAAAAAGCTGAAATCGCTGATATCACTTTCAGAATGACCAAAGACAACCAGGTAATCGCCAAATCAAACCCAATAACTCCGGAAATTGTTGAGGACACTGCTGCTAAGCGGAGATTTAAAGCCGCCTGGCAAACAGCCCCACCTGCCGCTGATAAAAACTCCACTTACCGCGTCTTCGCTGATGTCAGGTGTAAACCTAAGAAAATCGTCGCTTCAACAAATGAGCCAACCAGCTCCCGATCTCAGGCTGTCGCCACTCCTCAGATTAAACAATTGCCAGCACCTAAAGGCTTGGTACTAATAACCACAGCAATAAATAAAGCCTTTGCTGGAAATAACGAAACTGTCAAAGCTGCCACCGCTAGATTGTTAATCATGTTCTCGGCTTCTACCGTCAACGCTCAGGACGCCAACCTTCAACTTAAAACCTTAAACTTTATCAAAATGATGGATACCGACAACTGTCGTTTTGTAATGTGGAAATTTGATGAAACATTGTTTTAGGCTTCAATGATGTGCTCTTCGGCCCTGCCTTGTAGATTAGTGGTTGCAATCCTGATAAGATAATAACATCATCAAAATGACCGCCTTGCGTCTGTTTGCAGCTTTAGTTTTATTCGTTTATGCTTTTAACTTCAATTTCGAGGTGCATGCTCAGTCAACCTCTCCCGCATCTTCATCTACTCCCGCCTCCGCTGCCAATTTTAGTTCTGCCAGCGTTAGCGTTCCTCAGCGGCCCGGATCTTTGCAAGTAGAAGTGCCTCGCGTCTACTTTGTCAAAGGAATCCTCTGGGCAGATATTCAGTTTAAAAATGACACAAAGCAGGACATTGGTGAAGTAATGTATGGCATCCAGATCCTATCTCCTAAAAATCTCGGCACACCCTACACAGGTGATACGGGTGAGCAGACTGTGCACCCGGGGTGGTTGGTTAGCTACAAGGATTATCCTTTCTTTACTTTAAGTAAAGGTCAAACTGTTAATCAAAAAATGGAGCTCAATATGGGCTCAGCCTTTGAAAGTGGTACATACACCCTTCTGGTCCAAGTCAAAAGTAACGACAATCAAATCCTCGGCTATCAATCACAAACTTTCCCTTTAGTCGGAGATGGTAAATTTTTAAGGCTTGATCCTGACACCTGCCTTACCCAAGTCGGCAGTTCTCCATATCAATTATCCGATGGCCCAATCATCGGCCCTAATGACCTGGCCAGCGTCACTTGCGACGTCACCAATCCTTCCTCTTCAAAAATCGATGCCCGTTACAAAATGGAGTACGCCAAAGGCGCAGTCTCTTTAAATGCGCAGGCTCAAAAACAATCTGTCAACTCAAGTGAGGTAGTATCACTTAACCCAGGCGATAAAAAGAAAATCAGCTTCAGGATTCCTCAGGTAAAAGAGCCTCAAGTTTATCAAGGCTATCTCTCTCTTGTTGATGAGTCAGGTAAGAGCACCTCTCCTATAATAGATTTCCGCTGGACCGTTTCTGGACCTTCAGCAACTATTACTTATATTAATAGCGACAAGCCCTCTTATTCTGCCGGTTCTGAGGCGTTCATTACGGTTCTAGCCGAACCTTCAGCTGACTTAGCTTGGCCAAATGATCCCAAAAAAGTCGATAGTGACTTAGATAATGCTGTCTTAAAAGTTAGCCTAAAGGCGTCGGGTGATACAGTCTGCGGGCAGGGGAGTACCTCTTTGCCTAAAACCTCAGAGAGCTCTTTTTGGTCAGAGCAAAAAGTAGCCGTCAAAATCGATAAAGACTGTCCGAGCTATGTAGTTGAAGCTGAAATATCAAATAACGACATCGTATTAGCCAAAGTCGACAAAGGCTACGGCATTTTAACAGCTCAGTCCGAGCAAACAGCGGAAGGTAAGGATAACAGGTGGACC
>CAYNRM010000174.1:0-1777 GCA_964399555.1 uncultured Gammaproteobacteria bacterium
CGGCTTATTAATCACCTCATTAATACTAGCCTTCATATTAAGCATATTAAATGTCTCAAGGCCTTATGTCTCCTACAAACTTTTTTATAATCACATCAATCAGTTCTCCCAGCCAAATGCTTCAATCCCTGAATCTTTTTATATAAAACCCCGTGAGGAGCAATATTTTAATTCCCGCGCTTATTGGCATAAGCCATATACAGAAATAGTAAGTCAACTTGAATCAAGTCCGGGAGTTAAGGACATATCGTTAAAATTAATGGATGAATTCGAGTATCCTATCTGGCTTTTGTTAAAAAATCGTGGTCTGAAGTACAGAATAATTTCTGCCCCGATCCCTTCGGCACAAACCGCCATTATCACAACAGGATCCGCCCCTTCCGAAAAAGTCGGATACAAAACCACCTGTATAAAAACCGGTATCGATTATGGATACGCCTGTCTTTCTCTAAAATCGGAATAACGATCTTGTTTAAATGAGGTTTCCAAAAATTTTTGTCAAAAAACTAACTGTTTTTTGCCGGTTTATCTTTTCCTGTAACCTGCAACTTTTCGTATCAAATTTGTAATCTTCCATGATCCCTTTGGTAAAACTCCATTTAACTTCCTTTTGTAGAACTCTTTCTCAATGACTTCCATAGCAGTAGCCTGCCTTAATCTCTCGGTCTCCAAAGAAAGCGCAGAATAAGCCATCCCTGCCATTCTCTCCTGATCTTGCATCCGGTTCGGTTTAGGTTTAGGCATATTTAGTCTTGAAATCATTTTTTCTATACCTTCCTCGACTTTATCTGCTAAAACAGTTGAGGCCTTCTTTAATTTTTGAGGATCGGTAGCCATCGTCCTGGCAACAGCCTCAGGTAAATCCTCAAGAGACACATCATACGGCTGGTCGTCCTCAACCCAGGTATCAATATACCTGTTTACTTTTCCAACCGGCAAACTCACCCGTGGTCTCTCAAATGCCGTTGAAACAATCCTGACATGCAGACTTGTTCCGATTGTGCAGCTGGAATTAGCTATGACTGCAACCTGCAGCCATAAATTCCTGTCCTCCTGTATCTTAACTGTAATTTTCGGATCCAGTTTTTCAACGCGTTCTTTTAAAAGTCTGAGTAATTCCGTAGACCCGTGGCCGCTGGCAACACCCGCCGGTTGTAGCACAATTGCCATATTTTGAGCTTTAGCAATTTCAGCTGTTTTTCTCGCTAGAATATCAAGTCCATATTCCAAAATTTTAACCTGATTAATTTGAAAAAGAATGTATGGCCGGTTTGGAGTCAGGCCCTTATTGCTGAGTAATCTTGAAGCTTCAGCGATCTCTTTTTTGTGAGTTCTGTGAATAATAGCAGCCAGGTCAGGATATAGGTCTGCTTTAAGTCCCAAATACATATGTAAAAGCTCTAAAGTTTTCTTATCGCGGACGCTAAGATACCTGGCTTGTCTCAGACGTCTCTTGAGACTTTCAAGTATATCAAAATTATTTGAAAGCAAATCCAAAGAAGATCCTCCTACCGAAATGAATAATGTAGGTATTTTTTTCTTAGCCTTTGGCGCCAGATCTTCTGATCCATAAACATAAGAAAAAGGTGAAACAGAATTAATCAGTTTTTCCGATATCTCCTCCTGACAAAAAGAGAATAATCCCCGGTCCTCCTCAAACACCTTAGTTGCTAAATTCATTGCCAAACCATCACTCTTTAAATTTGTAAGTGTCTCCCCTCCGCAATGAATCACCGCAAAAGGTAGATCATCTTCCCTGCCCGCAAAAAAATCATTT
>CAYNRM010000174.1:1787-2278 GCA_964399555.1 uncultured Gammaproteobacteria bacterium
CGTCCCACAAGTCCTGCCTTAAAAGCAGGGTAAGACCCGAAATATTTTTCAATAATTTTCGGAAACAGCATATCCCCAAAATTATCTCTTTCAAAAGCTCCGATAAGTAAAAAATAAGGAATCATCAATGCGTTATACTTTTCATTAAATAAAACTCACCTTGTTTACTATTGCTTAGTTAAATTACCGCTTATATAATCCCAAGTATCATATGGCAAAGTATATTAAACATTTAAAGGATTTATCCACTCCTCAAACTCTCCAGAGAAAAAAAGACTATATCGATTATAACTTAAAACCTTTCTTTAAGAAATTAGAAACCAAAAGTAATATTTTGGAAATAGGCCCGGGAGTAGGGGAGCTGGAAGACTATCTTAATGAAAAAGGTTTACGCAACATTGATATCGCCGACAATGACCAGGGGGTTCTAGATTATGTCTCTTCAAAATATAAGGTCAAAAATATCTACCTTATAAATAGTACATCTTCTC
>CAYNRM010000175.1:0-1246 GCA_964399555.1 uncultured Gammaproteobacteria bacterium
GAGATGGGGCGGGCGCGGATTGAGAACGTTAAGGAGTTAAGATCAGTGGCGGAATTGTTTCCAAATATCGTGCAGTTTTTGGAGAATGTGGCTTTGATTCAAGATAAACAGATGCCAAATTCGGAGATACGAGATACGAAAAACGAGATAAAAGAAGCTGTGACTTTGATGACGATTCATGCGGCGAAAGGGCTGGAGTTTGAGACGGTTTTCCTGGTAGGACTTGAGGAGGGGTTGTTCCCCCATTCGCGGTCGATGTTGGATCCGACGCAGATGGAAGAGGAGAGAAGGCTGGCGTACGTTGGGATAACGCGGGCGAAGAAGAAGTTGTTTTTGAGCTATGCCAGATCGCGTCTTTATTTTGGAACGAGGTCTAATAATTTACCTTCCAGATTTTTGGCAAACATTCCGGAGTCTTTGATTGAATCCAAAATGCAGTATAACGATGAGGAAAAGTATGCTGATAAACCGGATTGGGAGTCTGATCATTTATCGAGTATTCAGGATGATGATGAATGGTTGAATAGTTAAAAGCTCATTGCATAAACTTCTTTCGTGTTCATATAATTAATTATGTTTGGAATTGGCGTTACAGAACTTCTATTAATTTTGGTTATTCTCTTATTACTGTTTGGAGGAAAAAAGCTGCCTGAGCTAACAAAAAGTATTGGTGAGTCGATTCGGGATCTTCGTAGAGGCCTTGCTGAGGATGCCCCTGAAGCTAAAAAAACAAAATCCAAAAAGAGCTCGTAACTTGCAATTTGTCCTCATTTTCGCTAAAGTTTTCTGCAGCTCATGGATCACATCCTTAACGCCGCTATTGCCGGGTTAATGTCTTTGAATATTGTTTCAGCCTCTGCTCCTGACCTCGAAAATAATCCTGATGTTTTTAAGCCTGAGGTTTTGGGAGTTTCACAGCCGGTTAGAACTGAATCCAGATTTGAGGAGAAATTTGCAACAGCTTCGGCAGAGATTAGATTTGAGACTGAGTATAAGGATGATCCTGAGATTGAGGCTGGGATTGAGACTGTGGTTACTGAAGGCGAAGAGGGTGAGAAAATTACTTCAACGAAGATAACTTTTTACAATGGTGAGGAATTGGGGCGGGATGTGGTTAGCGTTAGAACTGAGAAAGCTATTAATAAAGTTATCTCCAGGGGGACTAAAATCGTCTGGAAGACGATGCAGACTCCTGAGGGTGAGATTAGATATTGGAAGAAGATGCGGGTTTACGCTGTGCATTATG
>CAYNRM010000175.1:1256-2265 GCA_964399555.1 uncultured Gammaproteobacteria bacterium
TGAGACTACGGCAATCGGCATGAGAGCCGGGAAAGGGGTTATTGCTGTTGACCCTAAGGTTATTAAACTCCGATCTTCGGTTTATGTTCCTGGGTATGGTAAAGCAGTTGCTGGGGATACTGGTGGGGCGATTAAGGGGAATATTATTGATTTGGGGTTTGAGGATGCGAGGACTGCGGGGTGGAGTGCAAGGTATGTAGATATTTACTTACTCTAAAACTTTTAAAGTTTTTATAATTTTCTTAAACATTTCCTCATCTATATCCTGAATATTAGTGTTGAATTCCCCCTTTAGTATCTCTAGATAATCCTTGCCCAGTGATCCTAATGACATATGTAGGATTTTATCACCGCCATCGTACGGATATTCAAATTCTGGTCCACAATCGGGGGCGCAAATTTTATGGAAATACACCCCTTCAAGATTATTCACCTTCATTATTGTTGGCTTTGTTAAGTAGAGCCCATACGAATCGGGAGGACCAGGTAAAACAAAGGGCTCGGTTTCAATACTTATCAGTATGTTTGGTTCAGAGAAAAAGGGATTGTCTTTCTCTATTATTTCTAGATCCTTTGCGGCCACATGATCAGGAAGTATTTTTATGAAATCATACTCCTTATTTTCCTCCGTAATCCAAGTACTGGGAAATTTTATTTCATATCCATAAGATGTGTTTACGTATGCTTGCCAATCTGTGGTTTCGTCTGGCAGTGTTGTGCTTGAAGCTGATAGGTTTAATCTTTCCTTTTTCTCATTCGGGAGCTCGCGGGTAAAATGCTTTCCGTCGGACGTTTGGCATTGTTCGGGGTAGGATTCCATGACTGGATAGTGTTTGGCGCAGTCTTCGAATGAATTGATGCCCGAGGCTTTTTGTTTTTGGAATTCGTAGGAGGTGAAATAGACAAAGGTGAGGGCGATTGCTGTTCCGAGAATTATTAGAACGATAAAAGTGCTAGTGATGCCTCTTTGGACACTGCGCATATGTAAATTGTAGCAGAATATCTATAT
>CAYNRM010000176.1:0-2261 GCA_964399555.1 uncultured Gammaproteobacteria bacterium
TGGCTGGTGGTCTGGTAGTTCTCGACCACAAAGCGGAAGCGGTTGATCGCGGCGATCACCTGGCTGCGCTTCAGGTAGTAGCGCCCGATCTCCATCTCCTTGCCGGCGAGGTGATCGCGCGTGAGATCGATCTTGAGGCGGGCATCGCGTGCATATTCGCTGTTGGGGAAGCGGCGCACCACCTCGTCCAGCGCCTTGAGCGCCTCGGCGGTTTTCTGCTGGTCGCGGCCGACATCGACGATCTGCTCGTAATTGGCGATGGCGACGAGATAATAGGCGTAAGCCACGTCCTTGTTCGCGGGATAGAGCTGGGCATAGCGCTGCGCCGCCAGGATGGAATCGTCGTAGCGGTTCGCCATGTAGAGCGAATAGGCGTTCATCAACTGCGCCTTGGTGGCCCAGACGGAATAGGGGTGCTGGCGCTCGACTTCCTCGAAGTTCTTGGCGGCCTCGTTCCAGGTGCCCTCAGCCAGCTTGTCCATGCCGAGGTTGTAGAGTTCCTCGACCGGGCGATCGACATAGGCGTTCTTGTCGTCGGAGCCGCAGGCGGCGAGGGCTATGGCCAGCGTTACGACCGCGAAGTAGCGACGCAACCGGCCGGGGGGGGACGGAACCATGAACATCCGTTTTTTTCCCATGCGCTTGGGGCGAAAGCAAGCGATGCGACCACCTGACGCAAGGCCAGCCAGGGCCCAGAAAACCAATGTCAAATCGGCTACCTGGAGGTGTGGCGCAAGAAAATTACAATGCACAATAATTAAATGTTAAATACAGTGAAGAATTCAGAGTATACACAGACGATGTAATTGTTAGACATCGAACCAACCGGCGGGTACCGCGTTTAGTGCCCGTGAAGAAAAAAACGCATGGCAAGCCAAAACAGGAGCGTCTAATGGGGAAATTGGCCAAACGCGTCGATGAGCATGTCGGCGAACGAGTGCGCCAACGCCGCGCCGAAATGGGTCTGACACAACACGATTTGGCCCAGGCGCTGGGTATTTCGTATCAGCAGGTGCAAAAATACGAGACCGGCGCCAACCGGGTGTCGTCCGGTCGCCTCTACGAAATCGCCAACAAGCTGGAAGTGGAGATTTCACACTTCTTCGACGGGCTGGAGCCCGCCACCTCGGCCAAGCCCATGGAGCATGGCGGCAAGAACCGCTCGACCATCGAACTGGTGCGCAACTTCGCCGAGATCGAGGACCTGGAACTCCGCTCGGCCGTGTCGGGCCTGATCAAGAGCCTGGCCGGCAAGCCGCGCCGCCGCAAGGGCTGAACCTCCGACCGCCCTCCCCCTATAGTGGCTTCCGGCGCCGCCATGGCGCCGGAAGCATGGGGACACGGCATGGCGGCAATCCGCATCTGGTATCAAAGCTACGTCGATGAGGCGCACGGCCGGACCTATTGGGACCGGCTGCGGGCACACTTGGCCGCCCTGGCCGACACCGGCACCGAAATCGACATTCACGGCATCACACCCCACGACTCCTACCCCCACCGCGTCATGGAGTGGCGCTGCGCGCGCGAGATGATGGTGAATGCCGTCACGGCGGAAAAGCAGGGCTGCGACGCCTTCATTGTCGGCCACTTCCAGGACGCCGGCCTGCACGAGGCGCGTTCCATGGTGGACATTCCCGTGCTGGGCCTGGGCGAAACCACGATGCTGCACGCCTGCACCCTGGCGCAGCGTCTGGCGCTGGTGACGTTCAAGCCGGCCTATATTCCATGGTTCCGCCAGCAGGTCGCGCGCTACCGGCTGGATGGGCGGATCAGCGGCATTCACGCCGTTGACGTGCCGGGCGCGTTTTACAACGCGGCGCTGGAATCTGCGGCGGCGAACGGCCCGCTGTACGACCACTTTCGCGCCGCCGTCGAACCGCTGGTGCGGGACGGCGCCGAGGCGATTATCCCGACCGGCGGCGGGCCGATGATGGTGCTGTCGGGCCTTGGCCGCGTGCAAGAGGCGCCGGTGCTGGATGGCACCGCGATTACGTTGAAGGCCGCCGAGATGGCGGTGAAGCTGAAACGCGCCACCGGCCTCGGCGCCAGCCGCGTCGGCGAATTCACGAAAGCCCCGCCGCATGTGGTGGAGGAATTCATCACGCACCCGAAGGGGCTATAGTCCGCGCTTGCAGTCAGCCCGTCCTGAGGAGCAAGCAAGGCGAGCGTCTCGAAGGGCGAGGCTGTGGCACATGCTTCGAGACGCCGCTGACGCGGCTCCTCAGCATGAGGTCCGATGCGGTTTGGAAACCTTACTCGGC
>CAYNRM010000177.1:0-2244 GCA_964399555.1 uncultured Gammaproteobacteria bacterium
GGCAATACTATACTCAGGCTTTAAATTTGGGGCCGGCGATTAGGGTTATGGAGGGTAATAGGGTTTTGGTTAAAACCGGGGGTGCGGGGGTGGCGGAATTTGTGGCTGAAAAGGGGCGGTACGCATTGCAGGTGGCGCCTGTTGACGGGGTGAATTTGGTGGTTCCGACCAGCGTTAGAATTGATCTTGATGAATATGTAGTTCCTATTGGAATTAATTTAAACGGACAGGGTACTGTGAGGAGGATTGCCGGTGGGTCGGAGTCTTTAATTAAAGAAGCGTCTGCTCAGGAAAATCAGGGGAATTCTAAAGTTAAAGTGGTGGTATTTGATGATAAAAATAATAATGGGAGTTGGGATAGTGAGGAGGAAGTTTTGCCTTGGGCGGGGGTAAGAGTTGATTTGGTTAATTTAGGGAAGCAGTCGGGGATGAAGTTTAGTGATCAGTGGAAGGATGTTTATTTGGATAATGCAAAAGATGGTATGAGGGCTTCAGATTTGGTTAATGATTTGTCAGCAAATTGTCCGACAGCCGGAGTTTCAATGACAGAGGGGGGAATACGAAAAACATTCCTTAAGAGGGAAGGGGAAGTTTTTGGTGAAGGGGATTTTGAGATAACTCCAGGGAGGGTTTATTCAATCAAAGGATGCGATGTGCCGTTCTATATTATTGGATATGATCTGGAGAAGCAGTTTGGGGAGTAATTTACTTAGGAGACTTTTTAACTTGTTGCTCCAAAATGGCAGCTGCTACTGTGATCATGGCTAATTGCAGGCCAATATGGGCTTTTCCTAAGGCTACAGATACTAAAGCTCCAAAAGCTGAAAGCTTCCAAGTAAATTTTGTAACTTTTTCGACGGGTTCTCTAATAAAACGATCAATAACGCCTTTTCTTTCAGACATGTAGGTATTTTATCACTTTTCTTCAAGCGGCTAGTAGTAAATCTGGAGCTTTATGAGTGTTTCTTTGGATTGGAGTTGGGGTACTATAATCCTCAGCGGTAGTGACTCTCGTTGTGCGTGCGATTCGATTGCGTCCTCGTTCTTGGTTTTCGATTCTTGTATTGTTACGTTTTTGGACTTCGGAATATACTCTATATTTGGGACGTTGTTTGTTCTTTCTGCCATATTAAGGAAGAATACTACTACTTTCATGTAAAAATTGGATAAGAAAGTATTTGGATTAATATAGAATTTACATTTTTAAATTTCTGTATATAATTGCCATTGGACTAGGTTTTTTGAGACTTTGGTCCTGAAAGGTGCATATGGTTAAGGAGGGTGGGAGAGATTCTAAGAAGGATTGGGCAGATCCTAGGACTATTGTTTGGGTAGAAGCTCAACCTTTTCTGCTAAGAAGATGGGGGGCGACGTGTATTTTGGACGGAGAAATTGCATTAAGATATGGCCCTAGGAGGGGTCCCAATTTAGATTTAACCACTAGCAAAAGGCTTCCAATAATCAGAGAGGGTAGTCTAAATAGTGAAGATGCTGTTCGAAAATATATCGAGTATAAACCGGATGACTCAGATCAGCTTATTAAACTTAACTATAAACTGGCAGAAGGAGCCTCTATAATTGTTGGAGGATATCGAATTAAAAAAAAGGGAGTTACAGAAGATGGTTTGTATCTGGGTGTTGCAGCAGCGCATGAGGTAAGAATCTGGGAGTTAAGTGGTAATATTGATCCTATACATGCTTCACGTAAAGAAAGAGCCCGCATGAGGTTTTAGAGAGAATACGCCTTGGGTGATTCACTAATTGTTTTTTTATTTAGGGCATTCTATACTCTTTGAGGTTTGAGTCCGGTATGGACAAATATTTTATTGTTGATTTTGATTCTACTTTTGTGACTCTTGAAGGCCTGGACGAATTGGCTAAGGTTTCTTTAAAACAAACTCCCGAGAAGATTTCTCAGATTGAACAGATAACGCGTGATGGGATGGTGGGGAAAATTGGATTTAGGGATAGTCTTGAGGCGAGGCTTAAGCTACTAAGTGCGGATATTAAAGATGTTGAAATGGCTGTTAAGGTTTTAAAAAAGAATATTACCACTTCAGTTGCGCGCAATAAAAAGTTTTTTAAACAAAATTTTAAAAATATTTATATAATTTCAGGAGGATTTGAGGAGATGATTTTGCCGGTGGTTAAAGACTTTGGGATTTTGGAATCTCATGTTTTGGCGAATAAATTTATTTTTAAGGAAGGGGAAGTTGTCGGATTTGATAAGACCAGGGCCACTTC
>CAYNRM010000178.1:0-2200 GCA_964399555.1 uncultured Gammaproteobacteria bacterium
GTTAACAAAGATCTGACTACCTATTTAATTACCCCTCTCATTAACAAATTTTGTCTAATCAGATAAAGATCCAATTCGTTAACGACCTCGTCCTTATTTAAATCAACAGACTTGTCCTTAATAGGCAATATCAAATAATTACTCAGGCCTCTCGATGCGTCACTAACACTCAATTGATTTTGTGAAAATGACTCGAGACTAGGTGGACTGCCATTAGCCTCCCCAGTTCCCACAATCCCAAAAGGTCCGGATAAGACCCTGCTCACCACACCGTCTTTAGAGATACCAAGTATTTCTATTTGAAAAGTATTTGTCAGTTGTACATAAGGCAACGCCAAACTTTCATCAGGTTGCCATTTAAATCTAGCCTCTGTTGCCGTTAAATTCTGAGAAATTGGCCCGAGCAACTCTCCATTAACCAGTAAATTTATTTGCGAAATTGTTTCCACATTAAAAGAACTCCAGGTTATCTCAAGTGGCTTAAAATATGAGTAATTTGTAGCAGACGCCGGACTCGTTAAAACTATCAACGATTCTTCATCACTTGAGTTTGGAGAGGCCGCAGGGAATGAGTCACTTACAGTTTTTGACATATTCAAGGCTAAATCATTACCCGTTCTAAAAATATTTTGATTATCAGAATTCCGAAGAATTTGAGATTCAGGCGTTACCTGCAAAATTGTAGTTCCCGTTCTTTTACTCCTTAAATGCATAGTAGCCAAATAGATTTTTTCATCATTCGGACTGCCTGTTTTAAGGCCCGGTGTTGGCAGTCCGGAGATTACTGAAGCACTCCCTTTAGAATTATCGAAGCTGACTTCAATCCACTTACTAAATATTGACGGGGCTTTAGTGTCCGCAGAACCAGTCGCAATTTTATCGATACTCACCAACTCAGGATCAAACCGAAACTGGGCACTAACTAAATTTATCTGATCTACCGGCGATTTTATATAAACATCAACTGGAATAATTCCATCCCCCGAACTCAATTTCGATTCCAAAAAAATCCCATTCATCACCTCAGGCAACCTCTCAGTAACAGCCGCTTGGGGCGCCAACTGAGTCGGCCTTGAGACCAAAAATATTCCTATCGGAATCCCTAAAAGTAATAACGACAAAGCAACCACCCCTAGAGTCCCCGCAATCCCTCTTTTCGGCTCCTCAACAACCAAATGGGGCAACTCCTGTGCTACTGGTTTTTGAAGCTGTTGTGTTTGCGGTATAGGAGAAATGGGCTGATCCATAATTGGGACTTAAACCATTGTACCAAACAAGGAGAAATTTTGAATGGAAATTATTTCCTATCAGTCCAATTCGAAAGCATTATTGAAAAATCAAAAACATCAACCTTTCCGTTGCCATTTATATCAGCCTTAGGATTATCACTCCCCCAATTCGAAAGTAATATTGAAAAATCTACAAATCCAACGATACCGTCACCATCCAAATCTCCTCTAATCACCGGAGCAATCGGTTTTTCCTGGACCTGAATGATTAAATTATTCTTATTGGTTAAAATATTGGAAGAATCTGAGTTTCTTAATATCACAGACTCATCGGCAACGTACACAACACCCTCCCCGGCTTTTTTAGCTTTAAAGGTTATGGTCGCCATAACCGGTTTTGAAGGCGGAACAGTCAGGATACCGCCGCCACTCACACCTCCGGACAAAGTAATCTTGCCCGCATTACTATCAAACCCGGTATCCGGAAGCCAGAAGCGAATAAAATAGTCTCCTGTTGAAGGTGAAGGTTTACACACAACATCCCCTCCGCAGCAACTGCCATCGCTAACAAAATGGCAGCCCTCACTAATTGCCCTGGGAGCGCAATCAACCATTCTGCAGTCTACTGGACTGGGGTTGGGAGTTCGTGGCACACATCTTCCTACAACCACACCTGTGCAGGCAGTATTATCGGGATTACAGTTTCCAACATCCTCACAGCTGTACCCGCTCGAACACTGGATGCTCTCCTGATAAGGGTTGCAGGACTGAGGAATTCCGGGTAGATTAGTTGAAATAGTAGCACTAGAATCGGTAGTCGGGAAACCGCGCATAGGGTTTCTGATGTATCTGATATTTTGCAACTCAGCGAATTTTAGGAGTGAATCAACCGGAATACTTCCTTCAACTAATGTCTCGTATCTTGCCGTCTCTTCAAAACCGTAGTCCCTAAAATTAATCTCTACTGCGTC
>CAYNRM010000179.1:0-2187 GCA_964399555.1 uncultured Gammaproteobacteria bacterium
GTTCTAAGCTGGTGGATAAGGCTAAAACCCTTAACCACGGGAAAGTAGACTTCGGCGGTTGTTTTGTTTATAAGTCTACGCGCAAGGGCCAGATAGATTATAAAAAGACTCCTATCCCTGAAGGCTTCGACGTGGAAACCCTGCGCGGGCCAGAGACGGAAATATTCACGGTGAAGGCAAAAGATGACACATAACATTTCCTCTAAAACGAATATCGGTAGACAGGTCAACTGGAAGATATCCTTCACGGATAAACCCACGGACGACATGATTTCATTTATTATAGAGGACGAATTCCCAGCGGAAGGGTACGGCGTATCGTACGTTTCGAAGCCCGTTAAGCTAGAAGAATATTGGGTTGTATTTGTATCCAGCAACGCTAGCTGTGACTAAAAAGATAGCTGCTCTTTACACTTAGCCAGTATCTGTTTCATATCCTGCGGCGATACGCATAAGTAGCCTTTAGATTCCTGGAATGAACGCATCTGATTCTGCTGCTTGCGCACTAACCCCTTGGATGGTTCTAAGAACCAAACCTTTACGGCGGCTCCCGTGCAGGTGACCGTATCTCTGAAATCGTCCTGCGACTCGCATAGGTAGCCCCTTGAATCCTGAAACTTTCGAACTTCCTTCTGCTGCTCACGCACCAGCCCACGCGCCGGATCCAGGTAATAGACCTTCACCGTTCCGGGTGTTCCGCAGGACGTGAGAAATACAAAAGCTAATAGAAGTAGTCTCATCGCTTGGGATTATTTATAATATCTTCCAGGTCGGACGTATCACCGCCAGACTCGTTCGCCTTATTCAAGGCGGCGTTAATCTGGCGAATCTTCTCCATGAAATCCTTAGCCGCGCTCTCCTTGGCGGCTTCGGATGCGTCCCGTCTGAAAAACAACTTTAGGAGCTCCAGAACTATAGGAATCAGGAGAGTGATTAAACTCATTTAATCTCTTCGTTAGTGATTATTCTAAGCAGCACGTTAACGAATGCCCAGCCCATGCCCATCTCAGAAAAGTAAGTCTTAATAAACTCACCGGCGGGCGCGTAGAAAACGCCAACAATCATTGACACGCCCATAAGGATATTCATTAGAATAGTCTTGGAAAAATACCATGATTTTTTTTCTGCCACTTTAATCTCTCCTTAGATTATTCCGCGTATTAGCTTCTTATCTGAACTACAACCCAAGCCACAAATCCAGACACCACGACAGTTAAAGAGCCAAGCACCCCTACAACCCACCAGGCACCTTTTGCAGAAGATTCCATGACTATAACTTTATCTCTTACACCACTGAAAATGTCGTTATGCTTTTGCTGATTCTTAAAAGTATCTTCTAAAACATCGATAATATGTTCTATCTTCTGCTCAATCCTAGCCAAGCGCTCCGACTGATCCATTACCAGCAGACCAGCGATGCGTTGGCGTTAGCGTTACCCGCCATGGTGTTACTTGGCCGCACGTCTAGTAAATCACCAGCGGTTACCTCAACCATTCCTGTTCCGTTCTGAACACCAGAACCAGTTGTATCGTTATCGGAACCGTCGTGGACCTTACCGGCGTTTTTGTATAGAGAAAGTCTTCTATTTGTATTGTCACCGACGGTAAACCAGCGCATTAAACAAAGCGTCTTGCCCGCAGACACGGTAAATCGTCCAGTTCCGGTGGAATAAATATTATCCACGTCAGAGTTTTCCGTGGGGAAAATAATCGGAGTGTTAGTAGCCGTTGCACCAGCGTTTCCAGACACCCTGGCGAATACGGTGCTTCCACCGCCGCCCGCAGGTACCGCCCAATCGCCGTTCGCTTTAAGGAACTTACTAGCGGCTGCGTCTCCAGCAGCCGGAGCGGGAACCAGCCCCTTGGTTCCTCCCGCGCCAGAATCACCTACGAAGTTATTTAAAACAGCCGTTGCTTGCGTAGCAGTTAGATCCTCTGGATCCCCCGCGCCCGCAGTGGTGCGTCCCTTAATCGTCTGCGTTGCCATGTTAGCGAGTTTAGAATTACTCACAGCATCCGCTGCGATTGTCGCTCCAACGGAGCCCGGTCCGGTCGCCGTTACGTCACCAGTCAAGTCGGTAATATAGTTACCCGTCGCCTGCTTGCCGTTCAATTGAGTTTGAATATTGGAGGTGACTCCAGACACAAAGGCGAGCTCAGTAGCCGTAGCACCGGAGTGTGTAGGAA
>CAYNRM010000180.1:0-2182 GCA_964399555.1 uncultured Gammaproteobacteria bacterium
GGGCGATAGGATCGCGCCCAAAGCTAAGCATGTAGAAAGATATTCCAGTGACGGCGCCGTCATCGAAATAAACACTCGGAGCGTTCTTCTGCTTAAGCATCTAAACCAACTTTCTGGAATAAGTCAGGTCGAAAAACTACTACCTCGTAAATATCCTGCGGGCTGGTCTCATTAACCGTTAGGTGGGAGAAAGCGTCTGCGTATGGTCCACCTAGATTTTTTAAATAAATCAATAGTAGTTCAGAGCAGATCACGCCGTCCGTGAAGAAGTTATCCTTCCATCCTGCGCGGAAAAGCATCTTTAATGCGAACCACAGAATAGATAGAAACCCGTAGGTCTGCCCCGCAGTTTCCTTAAATGCCTTAGAACAAGCAAGGTATCTGTCGTCCATACTCGCCATTGATGGCGTATATACTTCGAACGCATCTGCGTTTTTAACCACGTACTCTTTATGGAAAGGAACTACCTGTATTTTTAGGTCGGTCTCTATAACCATCAATTCACCCATGTATGGAGGCGCTACATAAAAGCAGTGGCTCCACTTGGAGTTAGTAAACCAGCGCACCGCCCTGGAATAGAAACCAAGTTTCTTAGGATAGCTGAAAGCAATATCTCCTACCTGAAGGCTCATTCTACTTTTCCCCACCAAAGCATCGCTTTGATTCTTACGTTGGCTTGCACCTTGAATGTTATTTTTAAATCTAATCCTGAGGGAAGGGCGCCATACCATCCCATGGGTTCGATATCCACGTTGCCTTCTGCGCCATAGGATTTTTCAAAGAACCATCCCTGATTATCGGAGCTCACTTCTGTGTCGTGATAGTTTTTTACAACCACTCCGGCGCCGTATCCAAATAGGTTATTTGTATCCACTACTTCGACTTTTGTTAGCGCGTCCGCCCAGTTGTAGTTTTCTACATAGGCGTAACCGCCCGCCACGTATCTGTAGTCAGAGCCTGGAACCGTGATAACTATTTGTAGATCGCCGTTTTCGTCAGCCTGTCCGTTAACGCGCGCTAGTTTTAATACTATATCGTCACGTTCGAATTTGGTTCCTACGTTTTGGACTATCTCTTTGTTACCGTCGTCTTTGTATCCGGCTTCGAATTCTATCTGGCTGGCGTTAGCGGGGTCGGTTATGTCTACAACGCAAGTCAGCTCAAATGGTCCATGGTAGGCTTTTAGCCAATAGTGATTATAGACCTCAACAAACTGTATTGAGAGCCCCTTGCTATCGACAAAGTTCTTAAAAGCCTCCCAAGAAACTCTCATGAAATTATCCTGTAATATCGGATTCCGATTTTGAAATTATTTATAGTCGTAAGGTTATCTTGAACTATCGCATTAATTGAATCACCTACGGCTAGTCTAAGCGGGTTTTTAAAAGACCATAAACCAGCATATGTGTCCGTATTATTATACCAGCCGGCAGTAGTTGGGATTAGTTGAGGGAATTCGCCAAAACAGGTCCCTATATGCATATTGTTTTTAATTTTGGCCATGTCGTAGTTAACGGAGGAAACCGTTGCGCGTATAATAAGACCGTTCGTTAAGCCGCCAGCTTTGGCGGCGAACTTATCCGGGTCGGGCGTACCATTATTATGTATGAATAAGTTTAAATTCGATAGATACCAGACTTCCGATCCTGCTGGCTGCTGAGAAAAAGTTATCGGAGATCCTAGTGTTCCATTTACTACCATTGTTTCGGAGCCAGAATTTTCCAGAGTTTTATAAAATGAAACAGAACCGCTGACGGGATTAATCTCCGTGTATGCATATGTTTTAAGCCTGTCGCCGACGTTGCCGATTAGGGTGCCGTCTGTGTTTCCGCGTAACTTAGTTTGTTGCGTTCCATTTGATTGACCGTCGGACGTGCTGGCGCCATTGGGCAACGGTAGCGATACGGCGCTAATCGCCTGCGTGCCGTCTGAGGAATCTAGATCAAACTGCGCCATTACTTCTTACCCTTAAGGTCTTTTCGGATCACTTGGCTGGATTGTTTATTTAACGTCTCTTCTATTTTCTTATCGAGTGTAGAAAACCAAGACATTAAACTACCGACTTGCTGTAGGGCTTCGCCCTGTATTTCGAACTTTCCCTTTTTAACTATGGAAATAAAGGCCCTACATAAGTCTGCGTCTCTTTTTTCTAATGTAGGGCCAGTCATATTATTCCTTAAGC
>CAYNRM010000181.1:0-2096 GCA_964399555.1 uncultured Gammaproteobacteria bacterium
TCTATAATTTATTCTGAAGATGAAACTCCACGAAGATTACATCAGAAGTGCTTTCTTTGGCCTTCAGGACGGACTGGTTTCTACAACCGGCGTTGTAGTTGGTATAAGTGCCGGGGTGGGCGATAGATCCATAGTACTTCTCGCCAGCATAGTCGCTGTTTGCGTTGAAGCTTCCTCTATGGCTGCCGGCCAATACTCATCCGAGAAAGCCGTCCATCAAATGGACAAAACAGGGAAACATACTGATAGCTTGTTAGTCGGGGCATTAATTATGTTCGTAACCTATCTTGGTGCCGGATTAATACCTATAGCCCCGGTAGTTCTTATTGGTCCCCCAAACTCTTCATATTTCAGCGTCGGATTTGCTCTGCTTGGATTATTCATCGTTGGCCTCATCAGAGGACGTATGACAGGTGAAAAACCCATCAGAAATGCTATTGAACTATTAATCATCGGCGGAACAGCAACAGCAGTCGGTCTGGCAGTGGGATACTTCCTAAAAGTTTAAATTGTAATTATTCTAGATTTGACGATAGGATCAAGAAGTTACTTTAATTAACGCATTCCAATCAGCAGCAAACTTTTCTATCCCCGCATCAGTTAACTCATGAGAAATATCAAACTCCTGCCAATCCTTGTTCAAATCAAGTTGAACATATTGTATCGGTTTCAAATCCTTTGGAGAATAAGAATAAGTAGCGGGCACAGTCATACCCCCTTCTTTCCATTCTTTAATTAACTTAGCTGGCCCCGTAATAATATCTGATCCTAAAGCTAAAGCCGCATTGTAATGATTCATAGTTCTAACAGATGCTGTTAGAACTTCAACATGTCCGTCCCCCATTTCATACATTTTTAAAATATTCTTGATTAAATCCATCCCGTTCTCTCCTTTATCGTCAAGTCTTCCAATGAACGGCGATACAAAAACCTGACCCTTAATTGCCCCGCGGGTCGCCGCATAAACTGCTGCTGCCTGTTCCTGTGTAAACACTAAAGTCATGTTGACACTCATTCCTCTTTTAACACAATCCGCCGCAGCCAATAGTCCCACTTTTGTTGTAGGAAATTTGATGTGCGCATTAGGAATCCACTCATTCATTTGCCTTGCTTGAGTCATCATCTCAGCCGCAGAAGTTTTCTCATCAGCATACACTTCTATCGATACTGACCCCTCAGGAATAATATCTGAAATCTGTGTCACTACTCCTTTATAAAATTCAAGAATTTCCTTTGAGGAATATTTATCTCCGCCTTCAATTCTCTTAAGTGCATCCGGATTTTTAGCAACCAGCGAAGGATTGGTAGTTTGACCATCCAAAAACCCCAACTCCTGGATAAGTTGTTTAGTTTCCTCAGGATCTCCCCCATCTAGAAATATTTTGGTTTTCAAATTGTATGGTTTCATATGTTCTGTCATTCCGACCGAAGTGGAGGAATCTATATAAAATTTACAGATTCTTCGACAAGCTCAGGATGACCTCTTCACTTTAAAATTTTCTTTACCAGATTAATTATAGCTTGAGAGTCAATTTCTTCATATCCCAAAAGCTCAACCGGTTTTCCAGATTTAGGCATCTTTCTGACTGCCAATGAATGAATGGGAATATTAATACCACTCAAAGCAGTTCTAACCGCCTCTCCAATCCCGCCTTCCTCATAATGATCCTCTACTGTAATAATTGCCTGAGAATCTTTCACAGTTTTCGTGAGCCCTTCATGATCAATCGGTTTAATCGAATAAAGATCTATCACATCAATAGAAACCTCCTCCTCCATTAATTGCTGCTGGGCTTTCAATGACTCATGTAAAGTGATTCCCGCTCCGATCACAACAACCCTTGATACCTGACCCTTGATACTTGACCCATGTTTTTTGAATCCTCCAATTTTAAATTCTTCATCACTATTATAAATAACCGGTGTTTCGGCTCTGGTCGTCCGCAGATAAACATTTCCCAAATGTTCAGCTACCAAAAGGGATAATCTTTCCGTCGAAACCGCATCAGATGGATATAACACAACTCCTTCATGCAAAGTCCTAAACATCGCAATATCTTCAAGCGCCATTTGCGACGCCCCATCCTCACCGATAG
>CAYNRM010000182.1:0-2078 GCA_964399555.1 uncultured Gammaproteobacteria bacterium
AGACATGGTAAAAGTTGGGAATTGGATTGCGGCGGCGATTTCCGAAGTTGAGGGGTATGTTTTGCCAGCTGATAAAGAAGGAAGGTTGGAGCTATTGAAGAAATTCAGAGCAGAAATTGTTAATAATAAAAACTTACTTAAGATCCAAAAAGAAGTCACTGCTTTCGCTAAAAAGTTTCCGGTTCCTGGAATTGACTAGTTTGTCATCCTTGCGAATGCGAGGATCCAAGACTAAAGTTCCTTTTACTTTACAAGATTTCACTGTACAGGTCTTTCCAGTCGGGGTTGAAGTCTACTATCAGTTTGACCTTCCAGTGTCTTCTCTAATGCTTTATCTGTTTTTATCTTGAGAGAGCTTTATTAATGTCCTCAAAAGGTTCATAGTAAACCAAGTGATGCACCTTATATTTTTCTGTAAATCCTTCAACTAAATTGTTCTTATGTTCATAAACTCTTTTTATCAGATTTCTCGTGACTCCAACATAGATAGTTCCGTTTCTACTACTTGCCATTATGTAAACATAGTAATAGCGCATTTTGGATTTATTATTTTTGGATCCTTGCATTCGCAAGGATGACAGTGACTTAATAATTTTAGTCCTTTTTGTGTATAATTTCCCATGTAGATGAGCATTATTGATGGAAAAGCTATTGCTGAAAAACTAGGAGTAGAATTGAAGGAAAAATTGGGAGGCTTAAAGGAGCGTCCCTTAGTTGTGAGTATTCTCATAGGTGGGGATCCTAATTCGCTTTTGTATACGCAGATGAAGCAGAAAAAGGCGGAGGAATTTCATATTGATTTTTTGCCAATGAAGTTTCCTATTAAGTCGACTTTTGAAAATGTTGTTAAACAAATTCTAATTTTAAATAATTCCCCTGAGGTTAAAGGGATCATGATCCAACTGCCTATACCTAAGGATTTTTTAAGAGGAGCTCATAAATCAGAGTTAATTGAGATTATTAATCCGGAGAAAGATATTGACGGGATGTTAGAGGGGAGTCCTTATTTATCGGCTACTGTTAAGGGGGTAATGAAGATTTTAAGTGATATCAAATTGGATTACGCTAATAAGGTGATTGCGGTAGTGGGATCTGAGGGGGAAGTCGGTAGACCACTTATTAATGAGTTGGGTGCTGAGGGAGTTAAGGAAATATTGAGGCTGGATAAAAGGAATCCGGAATGTAATATGGAGGATTTGAAAAAAGCTGATGTGGTTATTTCCTGTACTGGGGTTCCCGGGCTAATTGATGCGGAGATGGTTAAAGAAGGGGTTATTGTAGTCGATGTGGGGTTGGGGGATTTTGATCCTGAGGTTTATAAGAAAGCTTCTATGTATACGCCGAAATTTGGGGGAGTTGGGCCTTTGACAATTATTTCTTTGATGGAGAATATACTGGAGGCGGCTAGGAGATAATTGCTTCATTGCTCTATTGTTACATTGCTATAAAAAAATGAAACTAGCTATATTTGCATCTGGGACTGGGTCAACTGCGGAAATACTTTTTAAGTACGCGTCAGTTGTTTTAACTAATAATCCTCAAGCGGGAGTAATTGAGAGAGCTGAAAATGCGGGTATTCCTGTGGAAATTATAGAAAAGGGCTTGATGAATCTGGAGCAGTTTGGGGAGAAGATTATTGAGGTGTTGGGAAAATACCAGTTTGATTATATTTCTCAGAATGGTTGGGAGATGCTAACTCCTGCTAATGTTTGTAAAAAATATGCAGGTAGGATTACTAATAATCATCCAGCGCCTTTGGATCCGGGGTTTCCTGATTTTGGAGGGAAAGGGATGAAAGGATTAACCGTTCATCAGGCGGTTTTAAACTTTGCTCATAAAATTCAAAGGCCGTTTAATAGTGAGATCTGTGTTCATTTAGTTAATGAGGAATTAGATAAAGGACTGCTTTTAGGTTATACCCCTGTTGAGGTAAAAGACACTGACTCTGTTGGAAGCTTGCAGGAGAGATTAAAAGAAGCAGAGAGAAGGTTTAATTTAGAATTTTGGAATAATACTGAGAAGATCGGAAAATTAGTAAGTATAGAAAGGCCTGAAAGATTAATACTACAAGATGAGGT
>CAYNRM010000183.1:0-2009 GCA_964399555.1 uncultured Gammaproteobacteria bacterium
CTATTCATGACCTTAATTTTTTGGTGGAAAAAGAAAGCAAAAAAGCATCCGGCTACCTAAAAAGGCTTCAAAAAAATGTTGACAGAGCTAATTACATCACAACAATATCTAACTATACAAAAACGGAAATTGAAAAAAATATTGATTTAAAAGGAAAAGACATCCGGGTTATCTACAACGGAATTGCTTCAAATTATATAAAACAAGGCAGCAAACCTGAATACTTAACTGAAGAGAATTTCTTTTTTTCAATCGGAGTATTTCATCCTAAAAAAAACCTTCATGTGCTTTTGCCATTAATGAAGCATTTTGATAATTGTCAATTAATTTTAGCAGGTAATAATGACACACCATACGGCAGAAAAATAAAAGAAGAAATAAATCGTCTTCAGTTGGGTGATAAAATAATTTTACCCGGAAAAATAAATGAATCTGAAAAATATTGGCTCTATAATAATTGCAGAGCTTTTCTTTTTCCTTCGCTGGCCGAAGGATTTGGAATGCCAATAGTAGAAGCCATTAAAGCAGGCAAACCTGTTTTCTTAAGTAAGTATGCATCACTCCCGGAAATAGGAGGCGACAAAGCATTTTATTTTAACTCTTTTGATGAAGAAGATATGTCAAATTTTATTCGTGTAAAACTAAATGAGTTTTACGATAACCATACGGTCAGAAAAGAAGAACTTCTCTTGTATAGCAAACTGTTTGATTGGGAAAAATGTGTTACCGAATATTTAGACCTTTATTCTAATGTTGCATCTATTCACCCATAACATCGGTTTTGCGTTCCCTAACAACAAAACCTTCTATACCTTTAAAACCTTTACAATTGCAAAGTTTTCTTTTCTTTGCAATCTACAATGAACAAACCCAACCTAATGAAGCGCCTAAGTTTATCAGCACTTACACTTATTTTATCATTTCAGCTTTTTGCCCAGAATATAACCGGCACCATTAAAGACCAACAATCTGGCGAATCACTTATTGGCGCAAGTGTGGTTATTAAAGGCACCATAATAGGCGCAGTAACTGATTTAGACGGCAAGTTCTCCTTCAACCCCAAAGACCAGAAACCACCCTACACCCTTGTTATATCCTACATGGGCTTCGAAACACAGGAAAAAGTTCTGCAATCGGCTTCTGCACCTCTTAATGTAAGTCTGGGCACCAGCAAAATAGCCCTGAAAGAAGCCACCAAAATAGAACAACGCATATCAGAGAAACAGAAAGAAAGCGCACTAACGGTTGAAAGCATGGACGTAATAGCCATCAAAGAAACACCCGCAGCCAATTTTTATGAAGGGCTTGGAAACCTGAAAGGAGTTGACCTTACCAGCGCAAGTATCGGGTTTAAAATCATTAACACGCGCGGCTTTAACAGCACCTCGCCCGTGCGCTCATTGCAAATAATTGACGGAGTTGATAACCAAAGTCCGGGCTTAAATTTTTCGCTCGGAAACTTTTTGGGCGCATCGGATTTAGATGTATTGAAAGTAGATATTATTCAGGGTGCAAGCTCTGCCTTTTACGGACCCAATGCTTTTAACGGAGTGCTGAGCATGACCACCAAAAATCCCTTTATAAAACCGGGTTTGGCTGTTCAATTCAAAGCCGGTGAACGCGGTTTGCTTGAAACAATAGTGCGTTATGCACAAGTATTTAAAAACAAAAAAGGCGAAGATAAATTTGCCTACAAACTAAACCTGTTTTACATGCAGGCAAACGACTGGGAAGCAGATAATGCTGACCCTGCAACCTTCAGCCGCGCTGGAAAACAAAATCCGGGGGGCTACGATGCCGTAAGTCGCTATGGCGATGAAAACCTGACCAGCGGAATAAACAACGCCACCAGTATAGGGCAGCAACGCGATTTTCCCGGATTGGGAATATGGCACCGCGATGGCTACTGGGAAAAAGATTTGGTAAGCTACGATGCCAAAAACCTGAAAGCATCACTTGCCATGCACTACCGCCTAAAAGAAGATGTGGAACTTATTGTTGCTTCTAAT
>CAYNRM010000184.1:0-1973 GCA_964399555.1 uncultured Gammaproteobacteria bacterium
ATAGTAGAGGCGGCAGCCAATGCGAGAGAGGCTATCAATTAATACGCCCTGGGACATTTCTGCTGAAGGCATGGGGTCGGCGCTGACTACTACGGTGTCGTTTTTTAAGATTTGAACGTGTTTATGCTCACCGTTAGCTGCTCTCATCAGCGCGGAACCTGGTTGGCCGAAAGCTCCGGACATAATTACCATTAGTTTGTTGGGAGCAAATCTTTTAAGTTCTTCTTGGGCGATAACAATACCTGAAGGAATGTCTAAGTAGCCTAATTCCCGAGCGACCTGGGTGTTATTTTCCATTGACCTGCCAACAAAGCAGACTTTTCTGCCCATTTTAGCGGCTACGTTTAGGGCTTGTTGGATACGGGTGATATTGGATGTAATTAAGGTGAAGACCAGTTTACCGGTTGTTTGTTTGGCGATTGCTTCAAATTCTGGTTCGATGTTTTTTTCAGATGAAGTATAGCCAGGTCTATCAGAGCGCAGACAATCAATTGTCATCAGTAGAACGCCTTTATTTCCTAACTCAGCTACCCTACCGACGTCGGTTACCTGGCCGTTGACGGGAGACCAATCTATTTTGAAGTCGGATTGGTGGATGATTGTTCCGACTGGGGTTTCTATGACGATTCCGGTCGAGTCAGGTACTGAATGGGAAACCTGATAGAAGCTTAGTTTGAATACACCTAAAGTTAGGGTGTCATCGATTTTCAATTCTTTAACTCTGTCGGTCGGGACTTTGTTGTCGGCGAGTTTGGCGCGGATTAGACCACAGGTTAGTTTTTGGGAGTAGATTGGGACACCTAACTCAGGCCAGATGTAAGGCAAGGCTCCGTAATGGTCATCATGACCGTGAGTGATAATTATGCCTCTGATGTTTTGTTTTTTGTCGCGCAGATAATTGATATCGGGAATTACCAGATCAACTCCACGCATGTCATCGTCGGGGAAGGAGACGCCGCAGTCGATAATTATGATATCGTTTCCGTACTCGTAGGCATACATGTTTTTGGTGACGTCACCTACTCCGCCCAAGGGAATGAGCCTTAGCGGCTGGCCGCCGGTAGTTTTGGAGGTGTATTCAAATTTTGGTTTAAATGATTTCATTTTTAAGTTGCCAGATATTGCTGGACGTTTTGTTCATTGATTATAAATGGACCCTTGGCTCCTTCGACTAACTGACGGGCAATTTTGCCAACCATGTTTACAATATGTCGTTTCAAAGACCTGATACCGCCGTCGAATCCTAAGGGCCTAACTATATTGAGCCAGACCTGAGGAACTATCTGGACGAACCTGGGGTCAATGGCAGCGCTCTTTAAGGCTTCAGGTAGAATATAGTCCCGACCTATCACCACTTTCTGTTCGTCAGTATAGAACGGCATCTCAATAAGTTCAAGCCTGTCCATCACAGCGGTGGCTATATTGCCGGTATTATTGGCGGTGGCGACGAATAAGACCTGTGATAAATCGAAGGGAAAGTTGACGTAATGATCTAAAAAGGACATGTTTTGTTCGGGATCTAAAAGCTCAACTAAGACACCCATGATATCGGCACGGGCCGACTCGGTAACACGATCTAACTCATCTAGTAGAATGACTGGGTTCTTAACTTGGGCCCGTTTCAAAGCCCTTAAAACGAGACCCGGTTCAGCTTCAGTTTTAACTCGCGACTCTCCACGAAGTTGTAATGCCGATCCGAGTCCTCCGAAAGGAATCCTGATGATTGGCCTGCCCAAAGCTTCGGCGATAGAATAGGCAATAGAGGTTTTGCCGGAACCGACTAGACCAACGAAGGCCAAAATTGGCTGTTTTGCTACCTGGCCTTTCATGTGATTTAAGATCATCACTGAAAGGAATTCCAGTATTCTACCCTTAATAATCTCAAGACCGAAGTGGTTTTTGTCCAAGACCTGTTTGGCTCTGTTTAGATCCAGGATATCCTGACCGGCTTTGTTCCAGGGTAATTCGGTAAT
>CAYNRM010000185.1:0-1947 GCA_964399555.1 uncultured Gammaproteobacteria bacterium
AACTATGCCTTCAAATTTAGTTTCCTCTGTGGGTATAAAGTACTGATCAGGATTTTCCTGGGCAAATACCTCAGGAGATAAGTTAAAAGCCAACGCTAGGATAATTACTATAAAGATTTTTTTCATCAATCTTAGTAATTTTAGAATTTAGAATGAAATAGTGCAACTTAAGCGGCACATTTTGAACATTTACCGTCCGTTAAATCTCCCCCGCAATTATTACAGTGGTCATGCTTGCCTTCTTTGTGATCACCATTTTTGAGACCCTTTCCGGCCTTGAAATCCAGGAGATTTGTTATTTTCCCTAGTCCTGATTCCAAACCATTAGTCGTTGACCCCCTTTCATTTATACCGCCACAACCATCAGCATCTTGAGCCATTCTCGCTTTCATGTATATTGCCTCTTTTGCTGAGTCAAAAGCATCGCGATTATTCTTCTTGTATTCCTGTAGTTGTCTAAAAGAGTAAATCACCCCATCTGAACTTGCTGAATCTGCATTTAGAATTGTACTTCTTCTCATTGATGCTGCGTTAGTTTGAGCGCTTTGTAAACCTAGGAATTTCTTTTCCGAAGAAATATCTACTATATTCTCCGCCTGAGATGTGATAACTGCTGAGCCCAAGATATCATCAAAGTCATCAAAAAGTTCTAGGCTTGCATTTGTCTGAGGTGTTTCCATTAGCGGCAAGGATGTAATGTTACTCAAATAACCGGCTATAATCTCTTTTTGCTTTACAGGTGGTTTTACTTCAAACAGTTTTTTTGGACGAGTTGAGTTAAATGATGCTTCGATTAATACCCTTACTCCTTCAACCCTCATCCCAGCATAACCTCCATTCTTTTGCTCTGCGCTTGTATTAGTCTCTTCTCGTCAGTATTCGCTATTGCCAAATCTACTAAGTTGTCTTGCGCCCCTTCAGAGCCTCGTAGAGGCTGAATTACCCCTTGCTGGAGTTTGGCTTCATCTAGAAATTGCTTTCTTAGCACAAGCGTCCAGATAACGTCCTGACCTTTAATATATTGATCATTTTCACTGAGCAGTATCGACTCTAACGCAAGTCCGATAGCAGCCCTAGGATTCTTAGTATCCCAGGAGACGCTTTTCATCATCTGCCTTGGCTTACTACCAGTCTCTTCCATTGAATCAGGGACATTTGTTTTTTCCGACTCGCTTTTAGAGTTGATTGATTGAACAATTGGAGATTGAGGGTCGCCCGATTCAAGTATTACACCCCAAGTATGTCTCGCATTCGGCACTACCTTACCACTTGTTTTATGAACTGATCCTGTTAGTTCTGTGGGCGGGAGCAGGGAAGCACCGGCAAGGGTATCTCTCGCCACCTCCAACGAGAAGCTAGTTTTAGTAGGATCTGCCTTATCAGAAATTAGAATTCCTTTTCTCCCCAACCAATCAACTCCGACTTTTCCTCCTATGTACAATTCAGCCTGACCCTGTTCAAAATTCGTACGAGGACCAACTGTTGCAACAACTGTATAAGGCTCACCGTCTCCTCGACCAAAATCACTCCTTAACATCACCATGTCTCCGGGCTCAAATGCTGCTATCACTTTGACCTGCTTTCCTACTAACGCGAATGTGACTTCCTGACCCTGATTAATTAAGTCCGCAAATCTTAAACCTAAGCGTTGTCTGAAGTTTAACGCCTGCTGATCAGCGTTAATTGAAACTTTATCAAGAAGGCCACCTTCTGCTGTAGGTGAGGCTCCGAGAAATTGTCTTAGTGCTTCTGGTTTTCTTTCGATCATATTTGCAACCTTATGGCGTTAAGTATATGCAACTTTGTGGCGTTTGTCAAGAGTATAAGAGTCCCTAGAGATTTAATTGAAGTGCCCCGGAATGATGGGTAAGGGTTATTTTTGGCAGTTTTTGCAGAGGCCGAAGAATTCTAGGGAATGAGACTTTACTTTAAAGCCGGTTTCTTTTT
>CAYNRM010000186.1:0-1902 GCA_964399555.1 uncultured Gammaproteobacteria bacterium
GCCATCGAGCATTTTTTAACTCTCTCAACTAAAGCCTCTTGGGCTCTCTGAACATTCTCCTCTTTCCCGTCCCAAATCGAAAGCGGTGTGCCGACAATCGCTCTTCCAAAAGAAGCACTAATATTCTCCTGCCCCTTCTCTTTCGCCAGCTGACAAATTCTATTTAAATATTTCTCAGCCAGTTCGTCAGTAATCCCTCCCGACAAAAAGTTAATCCCGGCGATTTCTTTCGGCACCTTGTTTGTCAAAACATCCAAAGTAGTCTGCGCAACTAAATCAACCGACCCTTGATCCTCCGTGTCCTCGCCCGCAGTAATCATATTAGGCTTCAAAATTGCCTGGGAGTAATTAATTCCTACTTTTGAAACTTCAGCAAAAACCGCTTCTAAAACCTGGGAAGTAACTGCCGCATCTTTCTCTAAAGAATGTGCTCCTGTTCTCAAAACTTCAGGTTCAATCATCGGCACCAGTCCGCCGTCCTGACTCATTTTCGCTAAAGTTGCTTGTACTTTTGCGTTCGCTTCAATCAATTCAGTTGATGGGGTAGTATCTGAAATCTTAAAAACACTCCTAAATTTTGTTGCTGAAGCGCCTTGTTTCCGCCACTTTGCTAAAAGCTCTCCCAAATCTTCTGCATACTTAGTAGTTTGCTCTCCTTGATCTTTAAAATCCGCTAAACCTCCATCAATCTTTACAACAATAATAATATTCTGCTTTTTCAATTCTTCAACAACTTCAGAAACCTCAAGCATCTCAGGGTGTAAAATAATCCCCACAGCTCCTGCCTGCGCAATCGGCGCCCGCGCAATCAACGCTCTCCAGTGAGACCGCATCTCAAAAGAGTCGGTAATCCCCACTTTATCAAACCGCGTTTTCATCGTTGAAGGCGATTCATCGGCCGCCACAATAACTCCCGGTGGAGAAGATAATCGCTTTGCAATTTCCGTAAGATTAGAATCCATAAAATGTATTATCCAAAATAAGGTTCAGCTTTGCTAGACTTCATTCTGACCGAATAATTCGGGTTCCTTGGTGTGTAATAGTGACAGTTTGGGCTTTAAAATCTGCGTTAACCCCGGCAATATTAAACCAAGGATCATCAGTAATTGGTGTCGCACTAATGAGTATTGATGTACTCTCCGCCGGAACTAAATCTCCCGCCTCAAGTATTTTTGCCTGCTCCATAACCTCCTTATCGTCTGAAAAAATTCTCCCTTGAGCAAAGCCTCCTAAGGCTTTCGCCGCAGCCGCCACGATAATCCCTTCCTCCCAGCCTCCGCTGCCCATCAATAACAACCCTTTAATGTTTTGCGGAATTTTACCCCCCTCAACGGCTGACAGAACTGAAGGATCTTGCACGGCCAAAAGTCCCGGAATCAAATCTCCTCCAGAAATCAAAATTGTCGTAACCCCCATACTCTGCGCCGACTCAATTTCAAACCTATTGCGAGGTCGGTCAAGAATGACTACTGCCAAATCAGCAGGATTCTCTATAGATAATTCTTTTAAAGCAATTTTAAAATTCTCAGTTGGGGAGAGCTCCAGCGAAAGTTTCCCCTTCAAAACCGGCGGCCCAAATAATTTACTCATGTAATCAAAATTCCCAGTTTGCACCAGCCCGTTTTTCTGCCCCAAAGCCGCAGCTAAAACCGAAGTGGCCCCCGGCAAATTCCGCGAAGCAAAAGCAGTTCCCTCAACTGCATCATTAACTATCTCAACTGTAATACCATCTTTAGGCCCATACGATCCATACAAATCAGGACTGGCAATTCCGTCCCTCCTTGTATCTTTCCTTCCCTCGCTCCCACGAATTTCAACATAAAAATCTGACTGAGTTTCAAAAACCTCCTGCATCGCCTCAGCCGCAGCACCATCCAAAAGCCTCCCTAATGCTTTAAAATC
>CAYNRM010000187.1:0-896 GCA_964399555.1 uncultured Gammaproteobacteria bacterium
CGCCTCGTAACCCCGCGTCATCCGATCAGTTCGCGAGCGCTGGTATGAACTCTGGAGCGCGATGTCGCGAGACCGAGCCCGAGCCCCATCAGCTCGGAGGTCGCCGGTCTCGATCAGCTTTGCCCGTGAGCGCGATGCCCGGAAGTATCAATTGCGGGAACACCGCGCGCGGCCGTTGGCGTGAATGCATCCCGCAAACCCCATCGCACGGCAACTGAGCTCCACGACCGCGCCACTATCGCAGAACTGCACGCTATCGCCCACGCAGCGCTCTTGATTGAGCTGACATGCCTGCTCATCCACCATGCACCGAGCGCGGGACACACCTAGATCGTCGAGCCAGGACACGCAGATGCGTCCGCCGATGTTCTCACACGGTACGCTCAGTTCGTGGCCGGAATAGCAACTTACAAGATTGCGCCCCTCACATCGTGCGCTGAGGTTCGGCGAGCAGGCCTTCCCCGGCCCCACACAGTCTGAAACCGCCGTCGGGTGGTCGGCGCATGCCATTCCGAAGTCCGTGCAACGGGGCCCAATCGCGAGCGCATCACCATCGCAGCGAGACAATGCGCCATCGACGCACTGCTGCCGTTCATCGCGAATACATCGTCTTGCGCAGCAACGCTCGCGCGACATGCATTTCACGCAAGACTCCGGAGCGCTACATTGCTCTTCGGTCTCGACGAACAATCCATGGTGGCAACCCCTTGCAATGCCACCTTCGCAACTACTCGCGCCTGGCCGTTCACAGGGCGCTGCGTCTGGTACGGCGCCGAGGCAACGAGCAGCGATTGCGCAGTCGCCGCCCGCCTGGACGAGGCAAGCAACCTCCTCATCCGAGAGATCGCGACGACGATAGATCCCGAGCGCCTCTGTTCTACGCGTTGCGCACTCCG
>CAYNRM010000187.1:906-1870 GCA_964399555.1 uncultured Gammaproteobacteria bacterium
TGCCGCGCAGCTGGCACGCAGGAGATCGCGGTGGCGCATGCGATCCGAAAGACGCTCGCTGGCGATCCCTTCGGACTCGAAGGAGGAGCGATCAATTCGCGAGACTCGTGTCGAGACGAGCACGCAGCAAGGCTTACAGCGAGAGCAAGGCTTTCTCGACGCATGTAGTCTATTGATTACTTGGAACGCGCAACTTTAGTGACCCCGAAGCGCTTGCTTCGGGCGCGATCCCGAGGGCATCTGCCGGCCGGTGCAAGGCGGCCAGCTGGCCATGAATGTGACCATCAATCGACCAGTCCACAGCTGTCACGGTGAGTGTGCCAGTCTCGAAGAATACCGTGCCTGAGACTCCTGGCACAGTAAAGCCAGCCTGAACAGGCTTTCCGAGTCCGACCTCGTATGCTGCGGGGGAGACGACATCGGCAGAGGAGAACTGGATAACGAACTGGTTTCCAGTCGATGTAGCGACCTGAGTAACCGAGTTCAACTGCTCGCCTAGGAGTCGCGTTGTAGGCATCGGGTCCACAACGTGATTGGAAGCTGTGCCCATCACAACTTCCAGATCAAACTGCGTAGTGAGTTCATTCTGTCCGCCCTGGGTGCTCGACGAGCAGCCGACGATAGCTGAAAGAACAACAAGACCGAGACGGAATTGCAACAAAGACATTCTCATAGCTGCCCTCCCGCTGCTGGACAGGAAGATTTGCTATGCGGAACCGTAATGACGAGATCGGATGTACCGATGTTTCCCTGGCTATCGAAACTTGTGAGCGTGACGGTGTACCGGCGGCCTGGCCCATTACCGGGTCGCTCCGCTCGCAGACAGACGGTCTCTTGGGTAAAGGTGATATCGTCTGCAGTGGCAGTTGGATCGTCAGTGACGACGCTCGTGACGGAGACATGCGAGGAGGGTGTGGATCTGATCCTGAGCAGCGTCGAGGAGATCCGGAACGCGGCGTAGAGC
>CAYNRM010000188.1:0-1859 GCA_964399555.1 uncultured Gammaproteobacteria bacterium
CCCTTGTCTTTTTCTTCTAAACTGAGAACAATTTTTTTGGCAGTCTGACTATTTAAAGATTCTAAGTCTACCTCTTTTGAAAAACTGGTGCCGATGAATTGTTTTTTAAAACCTGTAAAATCTTTGACTAATTTGCCCCAAGATTTAAAATATTTTTCATCGGAACCGAACCATAATAAAGACAGTTGGTGGAGATCAGCATATTCATAGCTGGTGACGTACGGGGGTGAGGTGATTACGAAATCAACAGTACCGGATTTTATGGGGACTTTTTTGGCGGTGTTGGCGATTTTCATTTTGCAGGATAAATTCAGGAAGCCGTTTTTATTTAATAAATCATAAAATTCTGTATTCCTTTTTATCATAAATTTTAAGTGGGACTTGAAAATGTTGTAAGGCTCGGGAGCATTCTTTTCTTTGTCGACTTGGGGCTTAATACTTTTCATTAACCATTTCGAACAATTTTTTAGAATGTGGGAGAAAGCTACGAGATAAAATTTTCTAATGTAGGGGTCCTTGATTGTTTTTATCGCAACGTATATTTTGTTTAGTTTTATTTGAGTTTCTTTTTCAAACCAATAATCTAATCTTTCGGTTTTAAAACTTGGGACAGTGTCGGGAGTGTTGTTATAGCTTTCTAAAAATGCTGCATTATACTTTTTTAGTTTTTTTGGATCTATTGGTTTTGTTTTGATATCAGTAATTAATTTGGCTATTGGGTTGATATCGATGCCAATACTTTTGCGCCCTGAGAGTTTGGCCTCAACTAGAGTTGTGCCGCAGCCTCCGAAGGGATCGACTATCAGGTTGCCTGGTTTTGTGTAGTCATTGATAAGTTTTTGGACTATGTTGGGGATGAATTTGGCGGGGTAGCGGTGATAGCCGTGAGTTAGATAGTTAGTTTCGATTCGGGTGACGTCAGTGAAGGACCAGTCGTCGTTTGGGGGGAGGTTTGCAAAGCTTGGGTCAGGCATCTGAATGATTATGAACTACGATATAGAAGTCTGCAACGACTACTTTAACTCTAAGCTTTTCCAGAGAATGCGGGCGGCTATTGTGCGGTAGGGGCTCCATTTGATCACTATTTGCTCAGCCTCGACTTCATTATATTCAGTTACGCCATAGATCTTTTTGAAGGCGTTTTTTAGACCGAGGTCGCCGTGGGAGAAGATGTCGGGGCGGCCTAGGGCGCCCATGAGAAACATTTCGGCGGTCCACTTCCCTATTCCTTTAACAGCGATTAGCTTTTCGATAACTTCTTCGTTTTCCAAATTTTCTAAATTGTCCAGATCCAGATCCCCGCTTGTGACTTTATCTGATAGATCTTTTATATATTTTATTTTTCCATACGAGAGACCGGCCGCTCTTAGGATCTCATCCTTTGTTTTTAGTATCGCTTCAGGGTTGAGTTTTTTATATGGCATTAAATTTAATACTCTTTCATAAATCACGTCAGCCACTCTGACTGAGAGTTGTTGGGAAATAATTGATTCGACCAGCCGGTCAAAAAGGAAATCGTGTTTTTTTAGAGTGAACAAATATTCCGCATGGTTGTCCATGACTTTTATCAGGACTTCGTAAAGTTTTGGATCGGATTTTTTGAAATGGGCGATGATTGTTTTTGACATGGACTAGAATTCTAACAGGAGTTTGAGGAAGATTTCCAGTATAATGTTTAAGGTTTTATGGATAGTACACGGACCAGAAATCAGTTAACACAGGTAATTTTTATAACGCAGAGTATTTTCTCGGCGGGTACTGTGACGGTTATGACAATTCTTTCGGTGACGGCTTTTAAATTAAGCGGGCAGGAATCGTTGGCGGGGCTTCCTCACTCGCTCATGATTTTTACTCCGGCG
>CAYNRM010000189.1:0-1846 GCA_964399555.1 uncultured Gammaproteobacteria bacterium
GCATTCAGTGCACCCAACAACCCTCCATCATTACCAGGAGCAGCAAATTCAATTTCATTATTTATTCCAAAATTGCTATAACCTGCTCTGATCTCTGTGAAGCCATCATCATCAATACTTGTAGCAGCAACAGCTATCACTTTTTCATGGGTACCAAGTGTGTTTTCAATTATAACATTCCCATTTTCATTCCCTGAGGCAAAAAATGTAAGTGTTCCTCTTCCTTTTCTCCCATACACAGCGACATTACCAATTGCCTGTTCCAATGCAGACCCAATTGCAGGATATCCAGAAGGATAAGTCCAACTATTGTTATTAATAAATGGAGCATCCTTTCCTAGCGAATTTACTGGTTTAAATGCAGGGCTTGAAAAAGCTGCTGCCAAACCAGCTAACCAATTAAATATAATTTCATCCTCTGCTTCTCCTCCTGAAGGATGCATAATTGACATTAATCTGCAATTAGGAAAAACACCAACAACTCCTTCATCATTTCCTGTGTTTGCACCTAGTATTCCTGTTACCCAATTACCATGATTCCCAGATATAGAATTATTATTCGGAACATGGTTATCAAAATCATGAAACAGGATTACTTTACTATCTTTCGCATCAGGAGTTATACCAATAAATTCTGGATGTGGAGAATAAGTAAGCCCTCCTTCTGTTATAGATTGCAATCCCGCATCCCTAACTAAAACATTGATTGCAGGATTGCCATACTCAAATGCAGGATTATGTAATTTCAACTCTTCCCAAGCTTCGTATACCTGGCTAACCTGAAGATTCCACTGGGACGGATAAATATTATCTGTTGGTATTGCAAGACTAACCTTCATCATCACCAAATCAACATCTGTAGCCTCAATCAGCCCATCATCTATTAATTTAGTAATGTCAGCAAGGAACTTATGGTCTGGAAAATACTTACTGGAGAAAACATATAGATCACTATCTGCTTTCTTTTCATTAAATACAATATTCTTATTTGTGAGTTTATTTAAAACATCTTCTATATTTTTTCCGGCAGAAAGTTTTGTATAAAAAAAGCCAGAGAGAAAAAGCAATTGAGTTGAATTCAATAAAACTACACTTCCAATTTGCTTGACATAAGATAGATCGGTAAGGTCTATCATAATATTTTTTAAAGACACAGAAGTTGTATAAGAAGAAAGATCAACTACACGAAAGTTTTTTTCACTGTATTTTTCTGGAATGTCTATAATTGTGATATCATGTGTGGAACAAAAATTCTGAAATTCAACACTAGAAGCTGAATCTATGATCATTCCCACTATCGTATTCTCTACATCAAAGTATTGTTTATTGCCAGAATTATAATAAAACGGCATGCCTAATTCACCCATCGATACAGTTAATGTCTGTGTTGCAATTCGGCTCATTACTATTTCTGACTCGTTAGTAAGCAATCCTTCTTTTTCAACTACAACTGAATAACGACCAGGCAACAAATCATCATAAATGTAACATCCGCTTGCATATATGGCTTGCTTATTTAAAACAACACCATCAAGAGATAGTGAGATAATAGGTGAAGTTACCAGAACACCCTGATAGTCTTTAACTACAATTGCTAGAACCAGATCTTTAAATTTCATATTATATATTTTTGTATTGAGCTATAAACGTTAGTTAATAAATTATCTTTGACATTTTTCATGAAACTTATTCCAACATTATATCTTAAATTATTATTAACTTAACAAAACAAATTTTTGAAAACCAAGAACACACGTTTAAAATTTGAAAAATGCAGAATTAGAATGAACATGACTAATGTAAACTATATTGCATATCAGATATTGCAACGAAAAGCCCTATGCCA
>CAYNRM010000190.1:0-1845 GCA_964399555.1 uncultured Gammaproteobacteria bacterium
TTGCGAAAGTGTCCCACACTTTCTCACCCCAAAAAACAGTTTCGCCAAAACTTCGGCTGATTCCTTTTTTTTGAATTCGGATGTCGCAAGCGGAGGAGGAGGGGTCTGGGGAGGAATCCTCCGCTTGCTCCTCTTTTTGTTTTGGCGAAATTCGGGCGGGCTAAATTTTCTTTAGAATTTCATCCAAAGAATCTAACATTGAGTAGTTTGGATTACCGAACGGAAAATCAAACCAATAATAACTTTTGATTTTCAAATCCTTAATCACATCACCAAGGTTGTCAATATAAACATCTTGAAAGAGTAAATCCGCTGAACCAGCGGGTTCTTTCAAATTTTGATGTTTATGTCCAACTTGGTGATGTCTAATTTTATGAAAAGAGTATTTTTTAAATTTGTTTTGCAGTTCTTGAAAATCTTTTAATCCATTTTCAACTCTCTTTTTTCTTTTGATATCTGCCATAACACCACCGAGATAATTATCAGGTTCATCGTCTTTTAGAAGAAACTTTTTATATCCATAAAAAGTTTCTTCTCCCAAATATGGATAATCTCTTTCTATACTCTCAACAAATTCTGCTTCCATTTTTGGGTCAACACACACAACAGAATTTTTGTCATTCTCTATGACCTTCTCAAGAGCTGACTCTATCTTCAGATCATTTTTCTCTGTAGAACAAATAAGTGTTTGCAAAACGCTTAATGATTGTTCGAAAGCGTTATTAGCTATTAAAACAAGAAAGATGTTTTTGTGCCTACCTTTTAGACTTAGATAATCTTTATAAATTTTTTGGCAGACCAAAAAATTTATTTCCGCTAAATGAATTAATTGATGAATTTTATATATATAATTTGATTGAGAAATTTCTTGTTTCATTTTGCTTAGTATTGTTCTAGAACAAAAGTAGAAACGGACTGAGTAAATTTCGGTTTTATCTGTGCATATTCATTAGAAGCGGTTCCAGCACTTATGGAATACATTGTGTCTCCCTTAGCAAGATAATATATAATGTTGGTCATCTTTAGTTCGTAGTCTAAAACTTGTGATGTTGCGGAGTATTCAACCCAATAAGCAGGCTCATTATCAATTTTTGTTTCTCCAGAATTGATAATTCTTACATCGGAAAATTTTGATTTCGCACCCTCAATAATGGTATCAATGAATTCTTTTGACGAACCAGCATCTTTGATAGAGGTAAATCCTTCATTCCCTCCTAAATCAAGTTGTTGCACAATTACACTGATTGTACTATTTTCAAAACTTGCTTTTTGGACAATATGAATTCCATCACCTACTCCGATTTTCCAACCCTCGGGAAATTTAATTCGAAAATGATATTTTGTATTCCGATACATATTTCCAGAAACTTCCGAAGTTCCCGAACTTTTATCTGTTTCTAAAAGAGAAACATCTTCTGTTGCTGGTGTAGAGGAATTTCTTGATTCTGATTGAATCCCTCGATTTACAGCTCCACCAATGAATAATAATATAAACAAAACCCAGAAAATTATTTTTATATACTGTTTCTCACTGCCTAACATTTTACGAGCAACCCAAGTGCCAAAAACTGCACCCAAAATATAGGGGATAAAGCCCATTAGACCGATCGCCCAAGCTAAACTTATTCCAAAGATAAAACCGATTACATCATATTTACCCCAATTTTTCTTTTCTGGTTTTATCTCTGTTTTAATTTCTTCGTTTATAAATTTATTTTAGTTATTTAATAAAATAGTTAAGTTCCTTTTTGTAAAGCTTTGCAAACTTGTTCAACTCAACAACATCAATTCTTTGTTCGCCAGCTTCACATTTGGAAATATATGATTGTGGTCTTTTAAGTTTCT
>CAYNRM010000191.1:0-1843 GCA_964399555.1 uncultured Gammaproteobacteria bacterium
CAATCTTCCCTTTCTTTCTGTGAAACTCGACTAAATTCTTAATATCAATATTCGCAACTCCATCCCCATAAGTCACCATAAAATCGTCATCTTCCTTAGGGACGTATTTTTCGCATTTTAAAATTCTTTCCCCAATCAGAGTCTCAAGACCCGTATCCACAAACGTAATTTTGAAATTTTCTCCTTCGTTCTTCTTATTATTATAAAATACAGTCTCATCGCTGTTCATATCCAATGTAAAATCATTATTTAGAGCTTTCTGATTAAGAAAATAATTCTTAATAAAATCGGCTTTATACCCTAAAGCCAAAATAAAATCATTGAATCCGTAATGTGAGTAAAGCTTCATAATATGCCAAAGTATTGGCTTACTTCCGATATAAACCATCGGTTTTGGCCTAAACTCCGTTTCTTCTTTTAATCTGGTCCCGGTACCTCCGCAAAGAATAATAACTTTCATAGAATGTCTTAATTTGTTACAAGAACATACTTTTTTATATACGATTCAATTTTTTTAAACTCTTGTTTCCCCTGGCTTTTTCTGAAAGCATGTTTCTTCAAATTTAATTGATTATCTGAAGGAAGAATAGCATTGTATATTTTTTTAGCAAGCCCGAAACTTATCATATTCAAAATTCTTTGGGTTTGCAAAATATGAATATTAAAAAAAGGTAGTTTGATTAAAAGACCCTGCAGATAAGCATCAATTGCCTCCTTAACCTGAATCTCTGCCTCCGCATGTTTTAGCAGCCCCTTCTTTGATAGCTGCTCTGCTATCGCCTCAATCCAGATAGAGTATTCTTTCGTATATTTTTTGTCTGTAGCGATTATATCCAGATCATCAGTAAAAGTCCGGGCCGAGTTGGGTGTATTCTCTCTGGCACAATAAAACACCGGTAATGTTTTAGACTTCCCGTTAATACACAAAACAATAGTCTGCAGCATCTCGACCAAATTATCATTTTTAATCTTGGAATTATTCTTTAAAATTTTAAAAACCTCTTTAATATCTTTGGTTCTTGTAACTGCATAAAGTAATTGCATATAAGGCGACAGTACCTGCTTCACTCTTTCGGAAGGAGTATACCCGTATATATCAATATTGGTGGCATATAAATAAAAAGGATAAACTTTTATTCTCTTATCAACCTTAGGTTCAAAAAACACATAATGTCCATGCGCACTAGTGTAATCAGAATTCTTCTCCAAAAACTTAACACATTTCTTAATCCCTTCAGGGACAACAAAATCATCATCTGCGCAAAACAAAACATAATCGGTTTTTACTTTCTGATAAATGAGCGGCAGCTTGTCTGAATATCCGACTTTTGGATAATGGAAGTATTTAACCCGTTTATATTTTGCAGCTTTAGGAAAAGCTGAATTAGTCGAATCGGCAACTAAAATCTGAAATTTATAACCTGAATAATAATCCAAAATCCTTTCAAGTTGGCGGTGTCTGTTATATGTTGGAATTATAATAGTAACCTTATTTTCTATAAGAACTTCCCCTGTCCTATGCATAGGTCACTATAGTATAGACGAGCTTGCGTATCGTCAAGTCCATTTAACGATATGGCTCTTGTGATAAAGTTAACTGTGTAGATTATGAATAAGTACATTTTCCAGGCAGATGTCATAAGAACCCTGGCAATCCTGGCTGTAATTGGAATTCATCTGGTTATCCCGATAACTCCAAGGCCTGACTTCTTCAACGGCACAGTTTGGTGGGCCGCCTTCCTACTAAACTGCGTGTTCAGAATCAGCGTCCCGCTCTTTGTAATCTTAAGCGGCTACTTAGTATTAGGAAAATCAACAACAATACAAGATAACTTCAGTCGCA
>CAYNRM010000192.1:0-1830 GCA_964399555.1 uncultured Gammaproteobacteria bacterium
CCATCATCGCAATTGATACCCAGGAGCTTGGATCAGCGGTGATGGTCTTGCGTGGCCGGGTCGGGACTGCCATCAGCGATGCATCGGGGCTGCGCTTGGACAAGATCCACGGCATGCGGGAGCGGCATTTTGGAATAATTTCCGATTACGATCCCCGGCTAGAGGGTTACTCAGAAGATTACAGAACGCGAGTCGAGCGAGCGGGCATGCGTCGAGAAATCATCATGCGCCGAAAAAGCATAAATAACTACCTGGACATTATACAGGACAACCTAGAAATCATCAAGTCGGTCGAGGCTAACGCTTCGCCTGCGATGGTCGCTAAGTGGAAAACAAGCCGGGAGCTTAGGGCCGTATCAGTTGGCGCCAGCCTTCTGGTCGATCCGATCCGCAGAATGCGCAGCAGCGCGTCGATCGTGGCCGAATATGGTGCATGCAGAAAAGCAGCAGAATGGGTCTGCGCGTACAAAAAAGCGCTTTACGACTTCTCCACCGACTACAGCCGCCTGTTGTATCCTGACACCCTAGCCGCTGGTAGTATGATCCCCCACCGGACACCACAACCAACCTAACGGAGTTCACATGCCTTGGTGCTCGCTGATCAATCAAACCTCACGCGACGGAAACACGGTGCGAGGCACGTGGCTGCAAGACCACTTCGGCTCGTCTGAATCTGCGCACGCTGCCGCCCGCGCCACCGAGCGAGCCAATGGCGGGCACATCACGGTGGCTGTCGTGGATCAGCTTGGCGGGTGTGGTCCCGTGTACGGGGAGGTTGAAGCCAAACTCATTAAGGAACCAACATGAACGACATCAAGACCACCAAAGCCCCCACCATCGCCTCCGCTCTTGATCAGGTCGGTCTTAGCCTGCGCCACCACCACAACGGCAAGCCCCTCGACCCAGCCCGACTGACCGACGAGGCTGCAGCCGAGATTGCCCGCATCGAGTGCATGCCGGCGCTGGCCGGGGATTGGGCTGTCTACTGGGTCTCCGATGACTGCCAAGTCAGCCTGCTGACCGGCGAGGGGACGACCCCTGACGAAGCCGCCAGAGACGCACGTGCGCAGTGGGAAAAGGCAAAAGATGCGGGGGACATGGATTCGACTGGCTCGCTGGGCGATCCTCAGGGGGGCCAGGGCTTTTGGGCCAGGATCCGCGCTGCCGTCGACCGCGACAGCGACATCAGCGCAGAGTGACCCGCGAGCACAGCGCTAAACTCATTAAGGAACCATGAACGAATACACCATCATCGACCACAAGGGATTCCTGGCGGTCGCGCATAATGCGATCGGGTGGGACAAGCCCGAGATTGAAACCGTTGCTTGGGTTAGCAAAGTGAAAACCTCACAACATCCCCAACTCGTGGGAACGCTCGCGGGAAGGAACGGACATGACGACGGCGAAACTCAGTCTTGGCCCGTTCAGTTCGGAATCGGGGGCGCGTTCAGTACCACCCATTTGCGCACGGCTCGACTCAACTCCATTATCGCAACGGTTCCCATTAAAAGCCCACGCAAGCGCGCATCTGGTAAACCGTGGGAATGGCGCGAGGGTGCTTGGCGTTAGTAAAAGTTGAACGCACAACACAACACGTTGCGTGTATATCGCATAACGCAATGCGTTGCGTGTATATCGCACAACACAACGCGTTGTGTGTATCGCATAACGCAATGCGTTGCGTGTATATCGCACAACACAACACGTTGCGTGTATATCGCACAACACAACGCGTTGCGTATATATCGCATAACGCAATGCGTTGCGTGTCGTACATGCAATGCGTTGCGTGTCGTGCAATGCAATGCGTTGCGTAACGCGCACAGTCCC
>CAYNRM010000193.1:0-1784 GCA_964399555.1 uncultured Gammaproteobacteria bacterium
ACAAATAATATTGGGAAAGCTATATGATTCCAAAACTTTCCATGAGCTTTATGCTGAACTCTGTCACTTTCGATCAGCCCATACGCAAGAATATCGTGAGTATTATACCCTTCAAACTCCCCTTTTTTTAAATACAACTGATCTCTGGACAAAACTAAGAATGCTAAATAGACTCTATATACGTAATGAGGAAGTAGTGATAACCAAATAATTACTAAGATCTGAATACCCTCAACCTTGTATTTCAAATCGGACAGTCCATTGAAAAAAAATACAAAAATAATTCCCGGAAGAAGATTAAGAAGTCCGAGAGAAAACAAAAAACGCCAAAAGGGTCTATTATCAAGTCGAAGTCCTATCGCCCAAGCATTTGGAGTATCAAACAGATTTAAAGTAATATCACGACTTTCGTATTCTTTATTAAGTTGTTGAGGGTTTGATCTTCTGGCGCCTACTGTTTGCAGCATGATGCCAAAGAAAATTGCATAAAAAATAGCGAAGATTTGTTGGGCAGGTGTCAGGCTATTAGGATCTATGTACACCTTATCGGGATTTTAACAGTAATGAAGCTAAAAAACTATTTGCCGAGTTTAACTTAAGGACCCTATCTTGCTTAAACCCCCAGTTAATACTCTTAAGTTCTAAAACGAAGTGCACCACTTCAGGTAAAATCTAGCCTGAAGAGGAGGTGTATTTAAGTTGAAAAAATACAAGCATTTAAGCTTGGAAGAACGTGAGAAATATTTTCTCTGGAAGAACAGGGAGTATGACTACGGGAGATTGGTAAAAGGTTGGGAAGATCACACAGCACCTTTGTCAGGGAGCCTAAAAGAAATGCTAAGTATGGGATTGAGTACATTCCCTGCAAAGCCCAGAAAGTATCTGACAGGGTAGCCAAAAAGCAAAGGTACAAAGCTCCTCTTAAAAACCCTAAAGTGTTTTTGTATGTCAGAAGACATTTAAGGGAAGACCAGTGGAGTCCTGAAGTGATTGCTGCAAAATTAAGGTTGGATCATCCTTTAGAAAGTATCCATCATGAAACAATCTATCACTACATTTATTCCCAAAGGTTTAAAACCCGCGGGATGAAGTTATGGCAGTACTTAACTTACCAGAGGAAGAAAAGGATGAAGAAGAATGGCAGGTCTGTTCATCGTAATGGCAAGATTCCAGGCTCAATTAGTATTGATTTAAGGCCTGAGGTGGTCAGTTTAAGACAAAGAGGTGGAGATTGGGAAAGTGATAATCTGGGAGGTAAACAGACTGACAAAACTGCCCTGTCAGTGACAGTTGAAAGATTATCAAGATTCACACTGCTCTCTAAATTAGCAGGCAGGTCAGCAGATTTAAAACAGCAGGCTTTAGAAAACAGGTTAAAGATATTTCCTGAAGAGCTTAGGAAGACATTAACTGAGGATAATGGTGCAGAAAACACCAACCACCCCCAACTTGCTCAAAACCTGAAACTGGATGTCTTTTTCTGTCATGCCTACCACTCCTGGGAAAAAGGGACTGTTGAGAACATGAACCAACGCTTAAGGATCAAGCGTTACATCCCTAAGGGGACCAGTATTGATTCGTTAACTGAAGATCAAATTAAACAGATCGAGCATAAATTAAATTCAACTCCCAGGAAATGTTTAGGCTACTTGACGCCGTATGAGAAAATGGACCAGTTAATATTAGGCATTACTTAATGTTAGTGGTGCACTTCGTAGGCGAATGTACGAATCTGCACCATTGACTTATAAGATCTTATAGTATAAACTACACAAAATATGAAA
>CAYNRM010000194.1:0-1718 GCA_964399555.1 uncultured Gammaproteobacteria bacterium
TAAGCCCAACAACTACTGCCGTAATTGAGGCTACTAAAACTGCAGCCGCCGCCACATCCTTAGCCTTTTTAGC
Source organism: uncultured Gammaproteobacteria bacterium (assembly GCA_964399555.1). Taxonomy (GTDB): domain Bacteria; phylum Patescibacteriota; class Microgenomatia; order Daviesbacterales; family UBA10151; genus JACPKO01. The sequence continues at coordinate 74 of CAYNRM010000194.1, forward strand.
AGCCGGATGAACCTGATCAGTAAATGAATCCACAATCTCCTCGATCGCAGTGTTTGTAAGCTCAAAAGTGACCACCAGTCCAATTGTCAAAATCAGAACTAGCCACTCAGCTTTACTTATATCCAGGAAGAGCCCCACAAAAATTACAGCAACCGCTGCAAATAAATGCAGCTTCAAATTAGGTTGATCCTTAAAAGCCGTAACTATTCCTTCAAAAGCGTATTTGAAAGATAAGGCCCTTTTATTTTGCATCTACTTCATAGTATCAAAGATTGACCTCTATTGCGAACCATCCAGGCCTTACAATTCTCTTACCTCATTCTTTAATTATCTCTTTTTAAAATACTATATTATGGCTGACAAGAAGGGGTCTTAGGGTTTAGGGGCTTGCAAAAACCGAATATAGTATATATACTCGGTTCTAACTCCTGCCACCCGCCCAAACTTCTTGCCCCAAAGTTAAATTATGCCAGCACAAGAAATATCACAAGGACGAGATCAAAGATACCCAATAAGTCGCAGAGGGTTTGCCTCAGGCTTGGCTCTGGGTATCGGCGGACTGGTAACAGGGAAAATAAATGTTGCGACAGCCGTAGAGCAGTGCTCAGGAATAGGTCCTGATGTACCATGTCCTACACCCGACGGAATCGCCAGACGGGCTTTTGCTGAGGTCAATAGAACGGTTGTCAATAACAACCAAGATTACGCTATCTCGAATGCAGGGGTCAGGCTATATGTTATTAAACCAGTCGGAACTTCTGATCACCCTGAACTTGATCGTCAAAACCCAATACTGGGCCCAGACGGACTACCAATCGCCTTCGTGAACACAAAAAATGGCCAGGTTAGAGAAGTAGAGAAGACTGTGGTTTTCAAGGCCGCTGAACCGGGCGACCCACGTTTTAATGGGAAACTGATTAATACTTCTAACGGCCAAGACCATATTGAGATAAAGAGAAATGGAGATGAAGTTAAAGATAGGGCATTGGGTAAAATAAGAGACGCAAGTGGGTGTGAGGTAGACTGTGGATTGAATTGCGTCGAAACCGTAGTTTGGGAAAGACTCAAAAGCGGAACTGATCTAAGGCCTTTTACAGATAGTAAAGGTAGGGAGGAAAGATTTCAAGCAGCTGTCTGGTCGTTTAATTATGAAGAGACTGCGGATCGAAAAGTTCTTGTCTCTCACACAGAAATATCCGATGCAGAACTCAGGAGACTCCTGACCTCGGGAGAAGTTGCTTTAATGACTGGACCTTCGCCAAGAGAAGTAAGTGTCCAACATCAAATGGAGGTGTCCAAGTGAAAATTAAAAAATCTCATCAAATCGGCTTGACCACATTCTTTAGGTCCATTGTGATCGGAACCTCACTGCTAGTTCTTATGGCTTTTTCAACGCTTAACACCTTTAACAATTTTAATGCTAAGGGTCCGGAGAGTGTACTTGCGGATGTAGACGGTGATGGGAGTGGAAGCACGGGCGGAGACAACGGCGGTGGTGGAGATTGCTGTGGTGGTGATAACGGGTCCCAGCAAAATAATGACCAACAATCAGACAACGGAAGTAATCAAAACGATTCTCAGGATAACCCAGATAACACTCAACCAACACCAACACCAACACCAACACCAACACCAACACCAACAC
>CAYNRM010000195.1:0-1705 GCA_964399555.1 uncultured Gammaproteobacteria bacterium
GTCTAAAGCGTCTACTGTTGTTAAACTTGAGGGGTCGAAGCTGGTTGTTTTAAGAAAAGGGGCGGCTGAAATTTCTGATGAATTTTTGAAATGATTGCTACTAAATATAAGAGGAGAGTTTTTCAAGAAGCAGCACTTACATCTCACTTAACTTATCAGATTGGAGAACTTAACTCACTTCGTGAAAAATCGGAATTAGTAAAAGAAATTGAATCTTCACAAACTAAATTGGTTATTTCAAAACTTAAGAAGACATTAAAAGAGTACCGGAAGTTGACGGGAAAGGGACGAGGGATTGCGGCGATTCAAATTGGTTATCCTCTAAGAATAGCGGCTGTTTTTGAGGAGAAAGAAATATTGGTAATTATTAATCCTCGGATAATTAATAGATCTAAGAAGCTTCTACGATTCCCGGAAATTTGTATGAGTGCAAATCCAATTATTGCTAAAGTTGTTAGACCGGAATGGATAGAATTTGAGTATTTAAACGAAAAGGGGGAGCAGGTTTTTTGGAGTCAGAAAGAGAATAAAATTATGAATAGGGTTTTTCAGCATGAGATTGATCATATGGAAGGAATTATAAATATTGATTTGGTTAAATCTTCGGAGTTAATCTTATTATCAGATCCAAAGTTTTTTGAGGAAGCAAAATTCGAAGAGTTATAGAAATTTAGTTAATTTAAGGGAATTACAGAAATGCTTGTACGGAAAGCAAAAGTTTTTTCTTCTGAAGATAAAATAACATTAACTTTATGTCCGTTTTTCTCGTAAATTTCAGTTTTGAAACTTCCTGGAGATCCTGTCCCGCCGGTTCGTTGCCAGCCAGAATTTTTAGTGTTTTCGTCATACCAGTTCGTAACGCTCGATATAGGGAAGAGGGTCTCCCATGTATACGAAACGTGTCCACATCCTGGATACCCAGAGTTTGGAGTTGGACAGATTAAAGTCTCAGATTTTAAAAACCTTGAACCGGGATATATTGGAAAGTCTTGAATTTTAGTAAGGGCCTCGTCTTCCAATGTTCTGGGGGGTGTGTAAGGTTTTGTAAAATTTAAAGCTATTGCCGCGCTAAAAACAAGAATAGTCATCAGTATTAAAAGTCTTAGTATAACGATCTTAGAGATTTTCAAGGTTAGCGCTTTGGGGATTGTTTTTTGGCTCGGGCTCGGCCGCCTTGGCCCATTTTTCTTCGCTCTCTTGAGCGAGGGTCGCGGGTTAAGAGGCCGTTTGATTTTAGAATTCCGCGGTGTTTATCTTTGTCTAAGATTTGGAGGGCGCGGGATATACCGTGGATTGTGGCGACTAGTTGGGAGCTGAATCCGCCGCCGACTACTTTAACTGATCCGGAAAGTTCTCCGAGAGTGTTAGTTAATTCAAATGGTTTTTGATACATTTTTTGGAAGACTAAGCCTTTGAAGTATTCGGCGATTGGTTTGCCGTTAACTGTTAGTTGCCCTTGTCCTTTAAATAATCTGACACGAGCGGAAGCTTCCCTTCTTCGGCCTACTGCCTGAAAGTGGTTAAGCGCTGGTTTAGCTACTGGAGTGACTTGTTTGCCTGATGGCATGCTCTGCTTATCCATTATTGGTCTCCTCTTTTACTTCTTTAACAGATCCCTCGCTCTGGCTCGGGATGACAGCTGTGGCTGTCACTTCCGCAGTTTTATTTTCAAGTTTTAATTGTTTTTTGTATGGATGGTTGGTAT
>CAYNRM010000196.1:0-401 GCA_964399555.1 uncultured Gammaproteobacteria bacterium
TTAGCCTGCCAAAAATAGTATTAATTTGTAACTGATATTGATTGTTGTATTGATTGCAACTTATAAAAGGTGGGGGAGCGTCATTCCCTTATGGGAATAAACCTTTTACCTCCAGAGAAATTTTTTTATGCCCTCTGCAACTCCATAAAATAATATATTTTTGCCATCCTCGCTTTGCTGTCAGTCTTAGCATACTATTAAAAATGAATAAAATCCCTTTCAACAAGGTTTATCTTACAGGCAATGAAGGTCACTATTTAAGCCGGGTGATTGGCAAGGGTAAGCTCACCGGCAGCGGAGAATTCTCGCAAAAATGTACAAGCTATTTTGAAACACGTTACGGGTTTAACACTACTTTTTTAACTCCGTCCTGCACAGCAGCACTTGAAACAGCTGCCCTG
>CAYNRM010000196.1:411-1671 GCA_964399555.1 uncultured Gammaproteobacteria bacterium
TTCTTCAGCCAATGCTTTTGCTGTACGGGGTGCAAAAATTGTTTTTGCAGATTCCGGTGCGGTTAATCCAAATATTGATGCAGCGGCTTTAGAGCAATTAATAACACCCCGAACCAGAGCTATAGTTCCGGTTCACTATGGCGGCATAGCCTGTGATATGGATACCATTATGGCGTTAGCTGAAAAATACAACCTTTTTATTATAGAGGATGCAGCTCATGCAATAGCTGCTTATTACAAAGGCAAACCACTTGGTTCTATCGGGCAGCTTTCTGCTTTTTCATTTCATGAAACCAAAAACATTACCTGTGGTGAAGGGGGGATGCTGGCAGTAAATGACAAACGTTTTTCTGACAGGGCAGCAGTAATTACTGACAAAGGAACCAACCGTAACGATTTTATTGCCGGCAAAACCAAAAAATACGAATGGGTTGATCTGGGTTCATCGTATTGTATGGGCGAATTAAATGCTGCATTTTTACTGGCTCAACTGGAAGCCTTAGACAACATTCAGGAAAAAAGAAATGAGCTTTGGAATCAGTATTACAATGGATTAAACGATGTAGTGAACAGCGATTATTTTTCATTACCTCATATTCCTTCTTTTGCAACACATAATGCCTCTGTTTTTTACATTGTATGTTCTTCGCAGCCTATCAGAAACAGTTTAATAAAAGGCTTGGCAGAGGCAGGGATTACTGCAGCCTTTCATTACCAGCCTTTGCATCTTAGTCCTTTTTATAGTGGACAGGGAAATAAACAGGTAACTTTGGCAAATGCTGAAAAATATGGCAACTGTTTACTCAGGCTGCCCCTGCATGCAGGCCTTAGTATGGATGAAGTCAACTATGTAATTGAACAGACGAAAAAAATTATAAAAACCATTTAATTCTATACCATTATGATAAGCCTGCTGAAAGCTGTTTTAAGACTTAACAGAAATTACCTTGCTGAACATTTTGCCGAAGCAAAACTGAAAGCAAGTACACTGAAAAAGATTGAAGAGATACTTAATGCCGGAAATGAAATAAAACTGGAGATAGGGGCAGGAAACAAGAGCGGTAAAAACGGATGGGTAACCCTTGATATGCACAAAGGCTGTGATATACAGTGGGATCTCAGAAACGGAATTCCGTTTAAGGATAACAGCATCAGCCATATCTACTCATCCCATCTTTTTGAGCATCTTACTTTTAATGAATCACAGCAATTGTTGGCTGAGTGTAAAAGGGTGCTTAAACCCGATGGTGTGTTTTTAGT
>CAYNRM010000197.1:0-1243 GCA_964399555.1 uncultured Gammaproteobacteria bacterium
AAGAATTAAAAAAAGACCACCGCAAGGGTGGTACTTTTTTAATGGCTGCGGGACATAGACGCTATTCGAACATACTGGCAGAATTCTCAAGATCGATTTCATATTCCAAACTTTAATTAAGATTTCACAGATTTTTGTCCAAGTCCTTGAGAGAATCTCAAAAGATATCCACTGGGATCCATTACTAAAATTTCCCTACAACCGTGCAATGTTTCATTTTCTTTGTACCAACTATCCTTCACCCCTCTTTTTAGAAGATAATTATTGTCTTGTAATGAATCAATAATTTTCTGTACATCATCAGTCTTTATTTGGAAATTAAGCCCTCTTCCATAGGGATATTCTGGTTTTCTATTGTGCCATTCCTCATCATTATCATCCTCTTGAATCATAAGCTGACTTCCTTGATAGGATAAAAAAGCGAATAAAGGGTTTATTCGTTGATATTCTAAAGTAAATCCTAAAATATTCTTGTAAAAATCGAGACTTTTCTGAAAATTAGCTACATAGAGCTCTGGAATTAAGTGATTAAATTTCATGAAGTAATTATAGCAGGTTCGAATCCGAGTTAGGTTATCTTGCTGGCTCTAGGCAACACGTTTAGAACCTATGATTGGTTAAAACCATACCAGCCAATAGACTTAACTTTCAATATTGTACAACAGATTTTACAATCAAACGAAGGTGAGTATACCCATACCTAAGTTATAGGGGTTGAGGCTAAGAACTTGACTATTAGCAGATGGACACAAATAAAACAACTGATCTCGAAGCTAAATGGGGGGTAACCCTAAAATAACAGGTAAAAATGAGTAAATACAACGATAAAATAGTAAAAAGTATTTGTGAAAAGATAGAAAATGGCATAACAAAGAAGGATACTGCTACTCTTTGTGGACTAGATGAATCTACCTTTTTTGATTGGATGAAAAAACCCAAGTTTTCCAAGTCGGTTGAGCTTGCAGATGCTAGGTATATAGAGAAAATGGTTAATATCGTAAATATAAAAGCTACAAAAGAACCTACCGGAAGATTGGCTTTAGAGATTCTATCTAGACGCAGACCTAACGACTGAAGATGATTATTAAACCTGTCTATATCTGCGACAACGTGGTAAAAATGGACAGGGTTTTGGTATACTTGGGAAATGTTGAAACCTGATGATGGCCAACGGATTTTAGACCACTTCCAACTTGGTAAAATTAGACGATTTAGTGACAATGCCCAATTTTTGGAAGTTGAA
>CAYNRM010000197.1:1253-1670 GCA_964399555.1 uncultured Gammaproteobacteria bacterium
GGCGGAGTCTATTATATTTTGGCGGCGAATCCGTTGACTGCCAAAGAGACTGAAGAGGACCGGAAAGCTGGGCTTGAAAAGCGTAAAGGCAAGCTTGAACGGTTGAAGTTAGAAATAGATAATGAGGCGTCAGCTGGTGAGGAGCTGTATGTCCACCAACAAGGTCAATATTATTCGGTCTATCGATCCGCTAAGTAGTGTGTTCTGGCTAAGAATAGTAAAACTCCTAGATCCAACATGAGTTCCGCAATTTCGGACCATTCCCCAAAGTTGAAAATATGCAAAAACACTACGCCAAAGTTATAAATAAAACCGGTGAAGAAAAAACCACTGAGAAACCAGGGTGGAATTAACCATTTGGTGAGGGAGTTTTTTAGCCGAAATAAGCGAATTGTAAACCAAGCAAAGGTTCCATAT
>CAYNRM010000198.1:0-1658 GCA_964399555.1 uncultured Gammaproteobacteria bacterium
GTTTTTTAAAAACGGGAACAGGAAATTCTTGTGATTCATCCCACTCCATCATTTTCGGACGAATGTGATCTTCCCCGAACTTTTTTATCATGTCAGCTATCATTCGCTGATTTTCGTTTATGCTAAAATCCATTGTTGCTGTTTTATTGAGTTCACAAAAATATAAATTTAAATGAGTTTTGGTTCTTTTGTTATCAAATAAATCGTGTGGAACTTATGCTGAGCATAATGAATTTACTTCTTAGTCATCAATTCAGAATTATTGATCCAGGCCATAAAATAAGGGTTAACAGCATCTCTGCGTTTAAGGACAATCAAAAAAGGTTTATTAAAAACCATTCTCTTGGGATGTTCAACAGGTTCAGGCAGTGCAGAGGTAAGATCCGCCACAATAGTTGCTTCACTCTCCACTTCGGCACCCAACTCATCTAAAATAAAGGCTGTTCTTTGCTCTGCTTTCACAACAACATACTCATTTTCTAGTGATGTAAATATGCTCCCAACTATAGAATCGTATTGGGTTTCAATATTAAAACCGAGTACTGGAATCTGTAAAAAATCCGGACCACTAATACAATATTTCCAGCCCAATGAATCCGAGTACATTTCTTTTTTTCCACGAACTATTTTTGAGTTGAGAGAGCTCAAAAGTTCTTTGAAAGTAAACAAGGACGATTCGGATGGGTTGTAAAGAAGAATCTCATGGTCTTTGTCCTTAGGATTCAAGCGAATCACAAAATCGCTATCATTTTTATAATATAAAATTTCAGAAATAAATTTCTCTTCTGAGGCCCCATACACGCCAAAGGATTCAACCTTTTCATTCTGAAACACCATTGGTTGGGGAAACCGTACCAATTTTATTTCAAAGGGTAAAGATTTTTTAAAATAAGCAGAGGCTGTTATCTTGGTTCCTTCTATTGCTACTTTTGTTTCCAGTTCATTTCCCTTCAATGAATTTTGATAGCTCACCGCATTATTAACCAATGTTAGTTCAGTATATTTTTCTTCAACTTTAAGTGAACCTACTTCTTTTCTAATCTCAGCCCAAGCATATAAAAAAGAAGAAGCATAAATATTATTCTTCGAAAGGCTTAAAGAGTCTTCAATTGTCGATAAAAAATTTGTCTTTTTATAATCCGACAAAAGTTTAACCTCAGGAAAGTCCCGCCCCTTGCAACACGTAAAGAAGAGTCCTACCAAAAATAAAAACAGTATCGCATTCCCTTTCTTCATTTTCACTTACTAATAATTCACCAAACTAATAATATTATCAGAATAAGGACTTAGTTTTTCTCTTCCTTTTAAAAAGTCTAATTCCACAACAAAAGCAAATCCTGCTACTTTGCCTTTTTGCATTTCAATTAATTTTACGGCTGCTTCAGCTGTCCCGCCTGTAGCGAGCAAATCATCGTGAATCAACACATTCCAGCCCGGTTGAATTTCATCCACCTGCATTTCTACTTTTGCACTTCCGTATTCTAAATCGTATTCGTAGGAGATTTTTTTGTAGGGCAATTTTCCTGCTTTACGAACCAATATAAAAGGAATGTTCATTTTGTTTGCCAACGCAAACCCGAATAAAAAACCTCTGCTTTCAACACCTACAATAGCATCAATCTTTTTATCAGCTACACGATTAGCAAATTCGGAAACGA
>CAYNRM010000199.1:0-280 GCA_964399555.1 uncultured Gammaproteobacteria bacterium
TATACAGATTGTTAAGATTTTTTATTAAAAATTTTTCTTTTATTTTATTGCTTTTTTTCTTCGGAAATAATTCTGAAGCCTCAATCACGCATTCCAGAACTGTTGCTATTATTGATTTGACAGCTAATAATTCAGAAACGAATGGTTCAGAATTGTATTCTATAAAACATATTCTGAAAGTTGCTGGAATACCGTTTGTGGTTACAACAAATTTAGATTCCGCTGTTCAGTATCGCATTGTAATTGCTTCTTCAAAACTTGAAACAGGAACACTTGCACC
>CAYNRM010000199.1:290-1586 GCA_964399555.1 uncultured Gammaproteobacteria bacterium
TCAAAAAGATTTACTTATAAACTATGTTGCAGGCGGTGGATGTTTTATTGCTCCCAATGTTAGAGACTCGTATTTTTTTCCCCTTTTCGGAATTTCTTCAAGCACTAATTCAGATTTACATTTTGAAATTTCATTTAATATGCCTCAAAACGACCCTTCTTTTCGTTGGCTGAATGACACAATGGAACAGACAATCAGCCTTGCTGATTCTGCTCAGTTTACAACATTTCTTAACACCAGAAGTTATGAAGTTTCAGATGCTACTACTCTTGCTAAATACAATGACGGAACAGAAGCAATCACAGAATTCAGTTATGGTTCAGGTAAAGCATACGCTCTTGGTTTCTCATTCAGAAATCTTATTGCTTTAAATCAATCCAACCGCGATTACTCGGCTCAGCGATTTTATTCAAATGGATTTGAACCAACAAGTGATGCGCTTATATTATTCATTAAAGCCATTTGCACTGAATATATTTCCAATTCAGTTTGGCTGCATACCAGCCCTTTTGATAGCCATTCAACACTTATGATTACTCACGATATTGATGCAACATCAGCATTTGATACCATGCATTATTATGCAGATTATGAGAATTCTATTGGAGTTTCAGCCACTTATCTTATAACAACACATTATCTTGATGATGAATGCATGGCAGATTATTTTAAGCCTCTTAATTACCCGAAAGTTCAGCACCTGCTTGATAAAGGACACATATTAGCAAGCCATTCAGTAGGACATTTTGGTGATTTTGATGATGAAGGCATTGCACCATTAGGAAATATCGGGAATACTACTGACAACTATTTGCCTTATGATTCATGCACTTCAACACCAACTTTGGGATCAACAGTTTTAGGTGAAACGGAGGTTTCTAAAAATATTCTTGAATCATTATTTGGGGTTTCTATTCGCACATTTCGTGCGGGATACTTATGTTTCAATGATAAATTAACAAATGCACTTGACACACTCGGATATCAATATAATTCCACCGCTTCTGCTTCTGATGTACTTACAAATTTCCCCTTCCAATCATTTAAAAACAGAGTAAGCAGTAGCTCATTGTCAAGTGTATTTGAAATTCCAATGACTATTTCTGATGTGTTTCACGAAGACTTATTTTCAATTTCAAATTATCCGCAGAAGGTTGCTATTTGGTTGGATGTAATACTTAGGAATAAGAAGAATTATGCACGTAGTGTTTTGATAATACACCCTACGCGTTTATTTAAACTGCAGGCAGAGCAGGATCTGATAAATCAATTGCATGACGAGATTATGGATTGCGA
>CAYNRM010000200.1:0-1574 GCA_964399555.1 uncultured Gammaproteobacteria bacterium
AGTTGAAGTATGAGCTTGGTATTTTTTGAGGGCGATAGGAGAGGACGAAAGAGATGCCTGAGGCTATCATAATTATGGAGGCGGTTATCACTGGAGCTTGTGAGGAAATGGACGAGGCGATTACTCCGGCGAGAATTGGCGGTAGTAATTGCCCTAGTGCCTGGACCGAAGAATTAATTCCAAGAATCTCGCCCTGGATTTTTTGGTCTGCAGATCTGGAGATTAGACCGGAGATATTTGCAATTGACAGACCGTTGCAGATAGCGAAAAGCGGGGCAAAGATGTACAACTGCCACCAAGAGGTGGCAAAAAACATGAAGCCGACTGCTAGCCCAGCTCCCATTAAACTGAACCTGAGAATCTGTCTTTCTGAGAACTAGCCTGCCAACCTTCTGGTGATAACAGCCTGGGTGAATGCTACCCAAATACCGATATAAGAAAAGAAATCGCCGATGTTGCCTTGCGTAAAGTTAAAGCGCTCGATTAGAAAGACGCTCATGAAAGTGACAAAGAAGGTAAAGCCTGAGAAGAATAGAAAGTTAGTTAGATATAAAAGCCTTAAATCTTTCATTGTGAAAACTTTAAGAATATTTTGAACGGAACTGACCCAGTTAATTTGGACGCGGCTCTTTGAGAACTTATTAGTTTCACTAAAGAACTTATAAACGAAGAACACGTTAACTAAGCTGACAATCGCTGAAAACCAGAAAGGGACTGAGGGGTTAAACCAGCTGACTATAGAAGGATCGGATAACTTGCCCCCAATAAAAGGACCTAGGATGAATCCTGTTCCAAATGCCGCACCGATTAAACCAAAGTTTTTAGCTCGGTCTTCCGGTTTGGTTATGTCAGCTATAGATGCTGAGGCGACTGCTATATTACCGCTGGTGATCCCTGCCAAGGCTCGGGAGAGGAAAAGCAGAGGGATGGACCGCAAAAGAATCCCTAAGGCAAAAATTACATAAGACAAAGCTGTTCCAATGAGAGTATAAAAAAGTATTCTTTTGCGGCCTATTGAATCGGAAAGCTGACCTAAAATAGAAGTCGAAAAAAATTGCATGAGAGGAAAAAGCGAGAGAATTAAACCTAAAAGTAAGTATCCAGTTTGGATTGAGGCTTCTTTTGAGAGAAGATAAAACTGCGATGTTGGATCAGCCAATAGTTCCGGCATTATTGGAAAGAGAATGGCAAAGCCAACAGCATCCAAGAAAATAGTAAAAACTACAATAAATAATTGGTTTTTGAAGAGATTCATTACTACTCAAGGATAACGAAAAAGAAGAGTTTTGTATATAAAGGAAGTTACTACATAAAAGATAGTATCAGTATGTTATAATACTTATTATGCAAACTATTGAATCAACAGAACATTGTTATGTCGCAAGAACCTTAAAAGTTATCGGATCTAAATGGACGATGATGATTTTGCATAATCTTTTCCAAGGGCGAAACAGATTCGGCCAGCTCCAAAGAGAGCTTAAGACTATCTCTCCCAAAACATTATCTCAAAGACTTGATGAACTTGAGAAAACCGAGATATTAAGAAAGAAGATTTTTAGTGAAGTGCCTTTACA
>CAYNRM010000201.1:0-1556 GCA_964399555.1 uncultured Gammaproteobacteria bacterium
AGTCAAACCAATATGTACATCAACAACAACGGAAACATTTCCTTTGGTTCTGCATATGGAACCTTTTCTTCTAATCCTTTTCCCGATGCTACCTATGTAATGGTAGCCCCCTTTTGGGCTGACGTAGATACCCGCGGAACCGGTGAGGTATGGTATAAAGTAACTTCTACTTATGCAATTATCCGGTGGCACAATGTGGGATATTTCAGTTTGCAAACCGATAAAATCAATGACTTTCAACTCATCATCACCAATGGAAACGATCCCATTATTCCGGGTGGAAACAATATTGCCTTCTGCTATGGCGATATGCAATGGACTACCGGTTCGGCTTCAAGCGGTGTGGGTGGTTTTGGCGGAACACCCGCTACTGTTGGTGCAAACTATGGTGACGGAACAGCCTTTGCACAGTTCGGTCGCTTTGACCATGCAGGCAGCGATTATGACGGACCGTTTAATAATGTAGATGGCGTAAGCTGGTTAGATAATCAAAGCTTTGTTTTCAATGGCTGCGTAAACAATGCAAACCTTTCACCAATTGCCGATAATGCCCTGGCAATTTGTGATACCATTCAAATTTGCGTTGGTGATACTTTCCCGTTTGAAGTAAATTTTCTTTCGCCCGAGCAGTCACAGATAACCACTACTACCATTGATACCTCTGGAATTTCAGGCTTTGAACTCGTTGCTAATACAAGCGGAAATATCTCAACGGTATCTGCCGTGTTTTATGCAACAGCAGACAATGTTGGCTACAACACCTTTACCCTGAACGCAACCGATAACGGAACACCTGCTCAAACAAACGTGTTTACAGTAAACATCTTTGTCAGCGAAATTGTTGACCCAGAAGTGCTGGGCGATTTCACCTATTGTGCTCCGGGAAGTGTTACCATAACACTCGACTCTGCCTTTGCCTATGAAAGTTATACCTGGTCAACAGGTGATGTAAATCCAGACTCAGTATTAAGTCCATTATTGGAAGGCAACTATTCTGTTATCTGCTACAACGAGTATGGTTGCAACCGCACATTGGATTTTCAGATTGTAGAACTTGGTAATCTGCAAATTACCAACACTGTTACCAATATAATTTGTAACGGTGCTGATAACGGAATGGTGGTTTCACAATCAAACGTGCCTGCACAACTTACATTTTTTTGGGAAAATTCTTCAGGCGATACCATTCACGTAGGTTTGCTTACTCAGGGAACTGATCAGGTTAATGGACTTGAGCCTGGAACATATTATGTTTCAGCTTACGATACGCTTGGCTGCTTCAGCTATTTAGATTCAGTGGTAATTACCGAACCCGCACCTTATTCAACTACTAATGCTTCAGCACCCGAAACCTGCGAAGATGTAAACGGGATGGCTATGGTTACAACCACAACCGGAAACACCCCTCCTTATACCTATTCATGGGCACCCGCAGGTGGAACAGAAGACATGGCCGACAGCCTTGCAGCCGGAACGTATATCGTTACCATTACAGATGTAAATGGTTGTGTGGAGGTTGATACAGTAGTAGTGGATGGCATAGCCTCGCCAACTGC
>CAYNRM010000202.1:0-1539 GCA_964399555.1 uncultured Gammaproteobacteria bacterium
AATCTGCACCATTGACTTATAAGATCTTATAGTATAAACTACACAAAATATGAAATTTGGTTTCAAAAATCTTTTAGTTGCAAGTCTAGTAACAGCCACTTTGGTTGCAGCTCCTGCAGTTACAAAAGCTGAGATTCAATGCCCTATGGGTTGGGTTAAAGAAGTTAAAGATTCTGTAGTAGTTTGTGTCGCTCAAAACCAGGAACAAAATCAGGCCCAAATCCAAATGAACAATCAAAATCAAAATGTTAACCAAAACGTTAACGCAACAGGAGGATCTTCCTCATCTTCATCCTCAAGTTCTAGCAACACTAACGTTACTGTAAACAACACCCAACCAACACCAGCTCCAACTTCGATCCCTCAAGTTGTATATCAAGCTCAGGCTAAAATAGTCGAACTACCTAAAACTGGCTTACCAGAGACAGCCATGGCATTGAGTGCTTTATTGCCTGCCGGTTTCGCATTAAAGAAATTCGGATTCAAAAAATCACAATCAACTGAAGAATCAGCTTCTTCAATCTGGCTAGAAAAACAATCACACTAAAACTATGAACCTGGATTTCCGCAAATTAGTTCAATTCATTTCCTTAGGCCTCACTAGCTTCGTAGTTACTGTGGCTCTTTTAAATATCGGACAAGCAGTTCTATTCGATAATGTCAGCCCAACTTCGGCTTTCTTCGGTGATGTACCTACTTCTATAAACCAAAATGGAGTTACTGTAAATGTTGATGGAATTCAGGAAGGTTTAGGTTCAAATGGAGTTTATTCAGCTACATACAGATACACTTCACCAAACCGACAAGATGTTTCATTCGTTGTAGAAGCAGAAACTGACAGATGTGATGAGCCTAACGGTTATACCAACACCCCAAGAGGCGGATGTCCTGAGAATACAGTTCTGACTTATCCAACAATCACTTTAAATGCAGCTAATAACTACACCCAGCACTTAACCCTCTCAGTTGCCCAGCCAAACAACATGCCATGTGGATCTTTCCAGACTGACTTGAGACACAATTACACAAATCATTATGCTTACGCAACTTCTATCTATCACACAGGCAAAGACTTAAACAATCCTTCACAGTGCACAATGGCTACACCAACTCCAACACCTACTGCAACTCCAAGCGTAACACCTACACCTACACCTACACCAAGCGCCACTCCAACTCCAACTCCTTCACCAACACCTACTCCGTACCCTTCACATACTCCATATCCATCACACACACCTCATCCAACTCCAAAACCAAGTCACACACCTCATCCTACACCGACACCAACTCCTCACCCAACACCTGCTCCTACACCAAACACAATGCAGTGTCCATTCAACTGGATGCACCAAATATTTGGCTCAACAATAGTCTGTGTAGCTCAAAACCAAGAACAAAACCAGGCCCAAATCCAAAACAACAACCAAAACCAGGGAGTTAACCAAAATGTAAATGCTACAGGCGGAAATTCCTCATCATCAAGCAGTTCTTCATCTTCAACTAACGTTACTGTTAACAACTAATCACCTTCGTTCC